>JAMPGS010000069.1 GCA_023663815.1 Clostridium sp. | reverse complement strand
ATATCATAAAGAAAAAAAGAATGGTAAGTTGCCAACGATTACTTGACACAAACACTGACAAATACCGTATATCATTTTCATATGATTTATGTTATAATTTTTAAGACTAATGAAGCCGTCAAATGTCTGCAGGTAATCGCTTGGCTTGGAGCCTATAAATAAATGTTTAGCGCAAAGTCTGCAAACAGCCGCTTGACCTTCGACTTTCAAACAACCGTTTAACTTGAGATTTGTAAGCAATTTCTTGGATTGGAGTTTGGGAATGATTTGTTTGCTTGGGAACAATTCCTTGACTTGAGATTTGCAAACGTCTACGCTAAACTATAGGAGAATAATCTGCATGAGCGTTGTAAATGAAAAGCAATTGCGTTATCTGGAATATGCCAACAGGGAAAACGGCGTCCGCCACCACACCTATCATGAGGAAATGCTGCAATACCAGCTTTTGAAAAACGGCGACGAGCGGGCCATTGAGGAAAGTATGCGCATGTGGGACACAAACCTCCCCGGACATATTACAGACGACCCTGTCCGCAACATGCGTTACCTCTGCATCGCTTCCATCACCCTTGCCACCCGCTTTGCCATCGAGGGCGGCATGGACGACGAGACGGCCTACAACGCCAGCGATTTGTATGTTCAAAAAATTGACCTTTGCCGCACCACAGCGGAAATGCGCGCCGTCCACAAGGATATGTTTACGTTTTTTACGCACAAAACGGCCAATTCCAAAAAGGAAGCCGTCTTTTCTAGGCCAATCATTCAGTGCCTTGACTTTATCCACTACCATCTGCACGAAAAGATAACGGTGTCCATGCTGGCGGAATATACGGATTTATCCCTGTCCTATCTTTCCGCCCTGTTTGCAAAAGAAGTGGGCGTTCCTATCTCTGAATACATATTGAAAAAAAGAATTGAGACGGCCAAGAATATGCTGAAATTCTCCGACTTTTCCTTCGCCGAAATTTCAGCCACCCTTGCCTTCTCCTCTCAAAGCCATTTTACAAAGGTTTTTAAAGAAAAAGAGGGAATCACGCCGAAGCAGTACAAAGACAAATACTTTCAGCGCGGCTCCCTTGAATCCGCTATGGAAAAATAGAAATGTTAAAAAAAAAGACCGCGTATCCACCCTTTCCAGCTTCAGCAATTGGATTTTCTTATCGATTCCCCCGGCATATCCCGTCAAGCTGCCGTTTGAGCCCACAACGCGATGGCAAGGCACGATGATGGAAATTTTATTATGTCCCACCGCGCCGCCGACCGCTTGAGCGGACATGCGCTGCAAGCCTTTCTTAGCGGCAAGCTGCTTTGCGATTTCCCCATAGGTTGTAATCTGCCCGTAAGGAATGGCATAAAGTATCTCCCACACTTCCTTTTGAAAATCTGTCCCTATAAAATGCAGCGGCACGGAAAAGTCCGGCTCCTTTCCCGAAAAATAAACGTCAAGCCAGCGTTTTGCCCGTTCGAACGCAGGTGTTTCTTTTTCCTCGTGCTCCTTATCCAAATAAAGGGCAAAATATTTCTGCCCCTCAAACCATAACCCGGTTAAACCAACATCGTCCGCCGCTAAAAGAATACCGCCAAGCGGCGATTGGTAATGACTGATATACTGCATACCGCGCCTCCCGATAAAATATTGTTAGAATCGGCTGGAATTGGCAATTCTATCCAATCCGTATCATTCCACATTTCTTAACGTTTTTTAATTCATCTTATCACATGTCAAGGCTAATGTCATGCGCTGGTTAAAATTAAGACGTCACTCGCCGATTAAAGAAAAATGTCACGCATTGGTTAAAGAAAGCGTTATTTCCGTTTCCTCCCCGCTTAAAATCTTTTCCAGCTCCGCCTCGTCCGCATCTATTATTTTGCCAAGCCTCGTATATGCCCATGAATTGGAGCCGTAAAAAATAACTATCTGGTTCCCGCTGTACAGGCAGATATCTCCCCCGTGGGTGGTTGTCTGGCTGTCGTTCCTTGGAAGCTCTGTTCCCAAGGCGCATACTTTCTCAAAGCCGCCGTAATTGCTAGCCGCTATCGTCAGCGGCCCCTCCGCTAAAAGCTCTTTTAAAGCCTTTGCCGATTCATTCTCCTCCAAAACCGCCGTCAGCGTATTCTCTCCAACCTTTATATAAATTTGATTCATTTCTATCGAGTTTTCCTCCGTTTCTGCTGCATTTTCCTTCGTTTTTACCATGTTTTCATTTATTTCTATCGCGCTTTCTTCCGTTTCTGCCATGTTTTCCTCCGTTTCTATCGCGTTCTCCTCTATTTCTACCATATCGTTAATTTCCGGTTCAGTTGCAGATTCACCTCCGCTATCTGTGCGGGCCGTTTCCATATTCTGCGCCGCGCCGCCGGTTTCTCCGCCTTCCGGGACACTGCCGCAGGCCGCTATCGTAAAGGGCAAGAGCAAGCTTAATAAAACCGCTATACATTTTCTCATTCTTTAAGCCTCCACTTCTCAAGCGCAATTACATTTTTTCATAGTATCGCAAATATCTCCCCTGCCAATCACAATCTCCCCTCTGGCATTTTCATCGTCCATGATAATCTCTCCCACCTCCGGCACGCAAATCCGCCCAGATAAAGGATTTTTAATACTGATAACAGCCGTTGTAACGCTTGCCTCCACCTGAGATTTCTCAAAAGCAAGGTCAGTATCAACCATTTCACAGTTAATTAGCTTTAGATTTTTGCAGTAGCACAGCGGCTGCGTTCCGATAATCTTACAGTTTATCAGCGTCAGCCCGTCGGAATACCACGCCAGATACTCGCCCTTTACCACGCTGTTTTTCACCGTCACGTTTTCCGAATGCCAGAACGCGTCCTTCGTATCAAAAACGCAATTCTCAAAGGTAGAATTTTTAATATATTGGAAGGAATATTTCCCCTTAAACTGCACGTCCTCAAACCGAAGATTTTCGGAGCGCATCATAAAATATTCGCTCTCCGCCTTGGTATGGCGCATCCGCATCCCCCGCACAGACCAGCCGAATTCCGGGGAAATGATATCGCAGTTTTCAATCATAACGTCGCTACATTCCCGAAGCGCCTTAATCCCGTGCAGCTTTGTATCCGTAATTTCGATATGGTCGGAATACCACAGCGCCGCCCTGCAAAGCTCCGTCATTTCCGAATCCTTGATAACTAGTCCATGGTCGTGCCAGAAGGGATAGCGCAGGTTAAAAAAGCAACGCTCCGTTTTGATATTCCGTCCTTCCTTAAATGCGCTCTCCCCGTCAGCCGGGCCGTCAAAGGAGCAGTTTTTTACAACCAATCCATTACTTCCATAAAGAGCTCTTTCCTCGTCAAAGGTTTGATTTTCAATTACTTTTTTCATACTTTTCCTCATTTCTGCGCTGCTTTTTGCGCATAACGGAGTTTGTGGATGCAGCGCAGACACAAACTCCCCCCGTGAAAGATTTATCTTTCACTCTTACCTCCATCATTCCATGTTATTCCCGTTCCGTCCCATCTGATAGACCAGATAGTCCAGACAGCTTATTTGTTTTTCTTCCTCATGCACCTTATCCAGCAGGCATTGCCTTTGTTCATCCATTAAACGCATCTGCCCGTCCAAATCGTCCTGTTCCATACATTCCATAAAGCACTTAATTACTTCCTTACCGCATCCGGCGTCCTTTAAATTTTGAATTACATCCTCCTTTGAGTTGTACCCTATCGCCTGCGCCAACATCGATTTCCGCCGTCCTTTCCCTGATTTTTTACCTTCCGCCGCAGCCCGACAATAACATTCCGGCTATCAGCGTCAAGCCTAATACTGCAGATAATCTTTTTTTCATAATCCATCGCTCCTTATATCTTTTTTATAGAAAAGTTTTATCCTTTCTTAACCGTGATATTATTATAAATAGCATCTATAAAGATAGCAAATACTTATATTTAATACATATCAATAGTTAAAAATTATACAAAAAGCATGGCATTGCTTCATGGGAAATTTCCCAAAACAATGCCCTGTCTTGTATTTCAATGCCCTATAGTATTTCAAATGCCCTATATATCATCTAAAACTAAAAGCATACGCCGAACACGGCTTCAATACGCGCTCTTTACGAATCCTTGTCTCCCCTAATCTCAGTCATAATGCTTTGAAACGGCCTGCAGATGTTCCATAATCGGTAAATGCTGCGGGCACACGCCCTCGCACTGTCCGCAATGCACACAGTCCGCCGCTTTACCAAAATTCTGGGTCAGTATGGCATACTGCGTAAAATTCGACGTCCATCCCTTTTCCTCCGTCTCGCGGGCATCCTCGTTATAAAGGGAAAAATACTGCGGGATAGCGATATGCATTGGACAGCCCTCTGTGCAGTAGGAACAGCCGGTGCAGGGAATCGCTATATTTGATTTGATAATATCCGCCGCCTGCTCCACTAATTTATATTCCTCCTCGGAAAACGGCTGAAAGCTATCCATGTATCCGATATTGTCTAGCATCTGTTCCATATTGCTCATCCCGGACAACACTACCATTACATTGTCAAGGGACGCGGCAAAACGCATTGCCCATGATGAAATGGAAGCCTCGGTTGCATATCCCTTTAAGATTTTTTCCGCCTCCGCCGGAACGTTTGCCAACGTCCCGCCTTTGACCGGTTCCATCACGATAACCGGCTTGCCGTGCTTGACGGCGGTCTCGTAACATGCCCTTGACTGAACCCACTGGCTTTCCCAATCCAGATAATTAATTTGAAGCTGTACAAATTCCATCTCCGGGTGTTTCGTCAGTATCTCGTCAAGTAGCTCCGCGCTGTCATGGAAAGAAAAACCGATATGCTTCGCCAAGCCCTGCGCTTTTTTCTCCTGAAGCCACGTAAAACAATCGAACTTTTCATATTTAGGCAGGCTGTCCGCCTCTATGCCGTGCAACAAATAATAGTCAAAGTAATCTACGCCGGTTTTCTGCCGCTGGGCGTTAAAAATTTTATCCCTGTCCTCCAGTGAGTTAAAAAATCCCGCGTGCAGCTTTGAAGCCAAGGTAAAGCTCTCGCGGGGATAACGGTCAACCAGCGCCTCTTTCGCCGCGTTTTCACTGTTAAAACCGCAGTACATCCATGCGGTGTCAAAATATGTAAAACCTTTTTCAATAAATGCATCCACCATCTTCTTTGTCTGCTCGATGTCGATGCTCCCCGCATCGTTCTTATCAAGCAGCGGAAGCCTCATAAGCCCAAAACCTAGTTTTTTCATTTTCTGTCCCTTTCTTTATTTTTTATTCTTTATTATAACTGCCCTTTTCCAGCCTATCAAATATTTATTTCTAATGAATTTGTATAGGAAAAAGTTATACACAATCACTCTTTTGCCATCAAATCAATCAGCCTGCACTTTTTTATCTTTTGCCCTGCAGCCCATGCAAAAACTGCGGAAAGCCCCATAACCGCCGCCGCTGGAATCAGAGTACTCGATACGTCCAAATGAGAGGCAAAATTACTGATTCCAAATCTCCGAAGGAGCGCCGCCACAAGCGGGTCGGTGAGCAGCATACCAAAAACTATCCCCAGCGCAGCCCCTATTGCGGAGACAATCACAAAGCGCAGCGCAAAGGAAAACCGGAGCTTCGCCGCCATAAAGCCTACCGCCTTATATATCCCTATATCCTTTTGTTCCATGGCAAGCAGCTTGCTCCCCGCCAGCACCGTCACCACCAGTATTACAACTGCCGTAATTCCATACATGAAATACATTAAAAGCTCCATAGCGGAAAGAATCCCGTACAGCCCCGGCCACGAATTTTCATGAAGATATACATCCCCTCCGAAAACATCTTCCAAAGCCTGCATGATTTCCGCCTGCTTTCCCGCGTCTTTTAGGAAATAATGCGTACACCACATATTTGCGATTTCACGTCCTATTTTCTGATACCCTTCCCGGCTCAATCCTACGTTTGCACCCATATCGTTGGCACATTGATAAATGCCCGAAACCTTGTATTCAAAAGATCCAAGTCCGCCGCCGACCCAAACCGTATCCCCAATTTCCACATTTAAATCCGCAGCTACAAACTCTGTCAGCACAATCTCGTTATCGGCGGCGCAGGTTTTTCCTTCCAGCATATGGAACCGCTCCGGCTCCGTGATAACGTTCGCCGTGTAATCCATGCCCTCCACCATCACCCCCGGCATGGCAAGCATATACTGGTCCGTAATATCCGTATAGCTCTGTATCACCTGCTCCACATCCTCATTTGCCGCTTTCCCCATAGGCTGTGCGGCAATGTGTAAATCAGAGGGATTGAAAGCGTCCATCAGCCCCTCCCCGCCAGGCCCAAGCCATGAGGATATGCGCCCAATTAGGGATGCAAAGAACACAAGCAGCATAGCGACAATACAGACTCCCACATAATGCCTCCTGCCTGTGGAGAGCTGGCGCACCGCCAGCCAAAACTCCATGCCGTTTTGGAATATAGGAAAAACGCTGCTTCCTTTTCCCGTCCCTTTTTTCTCCTCCCCGCGGATTGCCTGCATAGGCGCAATTTTCCCTACTTTCATGGTTTTCAGGTATACAAAACCGGCCGCCGCCAGCAATAGAATTGCCAAAACCGAAAAGCAAATCCCCAAAGGAATCCCAGAGGGAAATAAAAGCCCCGTGGTAGTCAGCGTCATGCGGCTGACAGCCCGCGCTGTTGGGAACGACAAGATACCGCCCAAAGCCATGCCGCACAAAACAGGGGAAAGAAACAACAGCTCCTGCACCTTCTGCAGCTTCCCGGCAGTAAAACCGATTGTTTTCAAAATTCCCGTATCCACTATGTCCTGCTCCATAATACTGTTAATGCTGTGTCCCATAACCACCATAGCTACCGCGGCAAGGATGAGGGCAAAGGCCAAAAAAAGCCCCGTAAACACATTCTGCAAAGTCAGCATAAAGCCGTAAATCGCGCTGTTAGAATGGGTGAATTCTGTGTATTGCAAAAGCTCCGTACCACTGTTTAAAACCGCGTTAAATTCCGCCGTATCAAGCTCAGGGCTTTTTTGAAAAATATGCACCATATAACCGTCGCGGGCAAGGCCGTCAATTCCCGCCCCGGCAATCATCCCCACAATCTCTTCATAATCCTGCCCGCAGATAAGAAAGCTTTTCATTCCAATCATAGAGCTGCCCATAAAAGGATCCTCAAACCAGCCTTTTACAACAAAAGACTTGGCTACGCCGCTGCGCGCAATGCGGAAGGTGATTTCATTTCCAATCTCCAACCCAAACATCGACTGCATAGACGGCGGCGCGTATATTTCTCCCGGCCCTATCTCCGCGCTTCCCGTTTGGTATCCCGCCAAGTTGTCCGTAAAAATCTTATAGGGATACTTTTCAAGCTCATATAAAATAAGCTGCCCTTCGCTGTCCGACTTCATCTCATTTATTTCATACTCTGAAAAAATAACCGGCTGCCTCCCCGTCCTCTCCACTTCCGCAAGGGCGGCTATCCCCCCTTCCAGCTTTTCTATATCGGGAACTCCCGAAACCCACGCGGTAATTTTTCCAAAACCAAGCCTTTCCATCTCGCCGCGCACATAATCCCCTGTATTCTTCCACACTGCCAGCGCCGACAGGAGTGTCAGGGATAATAGCAGGAACAAGACAAAAATTCCAATCAAACTCCCCATATGTCTCCTGCTTCCCGCAAGCCATAATGTTTTAATTTCCATCGTTATTTTTATTCCTCCAAAACCGCAAAAAAGTGACCTGCCCTTCTTCAAAATAAGCTTCAAACTGCCGCTTCCCAGAACAAGCTTCAAGCTGTCTCTCACCAAGACATCGCGGAAAGCCAGTCGTTCAATTTCTTTTCCCTGTCCTTCGCATCCGCTTCATGGTAAACGCCTATTTCCATCTCGTCCAATATCTTCCCGTCCTCCAGATAGAGAACCCTTGTCCCGTGAACTGCCGTGCGCACGTCGTGGGTCACCATCAAAATACTCTGCCCATTATCGGAAAGTCCTGTCAAAAGCCCCAGCACCTCGTCTGTATTCCGCTTATTTAAAGCCCCGGTTGGCTCGTCCGCAAATAACAGTCCCGGCTGATTAATGACCGCCCTTGCCACCGCCGCCCGCTGCGCTTCTCCTCCTGAAACCTCAAAGGGAAACCTGTCCTTTGCCTTCTCCACTCCCATTTGCTTTAGCAGCTCCTCCGCCCTTTGCCCTACTTCCCTTTTATTCTTTCCGGCTCCCAAATATCCTGCCACCGCCACATTTTCAAATAGGCTTAAATGGCTGACAAGATGGGTCTGCTGGAACACAAAGCCAAACTCATGGGCGCGCAGCTCCGCCATCTGCTGTTCTTTATACCCGCTGATTTCCTTCCCTTTATACAGCACCTTTCCGCCCGTAATGCCGTCCATGCCGCTTAAGGCGTACAGCAAAGTAGATTTTCCTGCCCCGGAGGACCCCATTATCACCGTAAAATCTCCTTTATAAATATCCACGTCAATATCTTTTAAAACCTGTTCCTTATCCGTCCCCTGAGAGAATTGCTTGCACAGCCCCCTTGCGGAAAGTAATACCTCCTTCATACGGCCGCCTCCTTTCTACTATATTTCAAATAAATATCCCTGCTTATAGTTTTCACGGTGATAGTAAATTGCCTGCCGCTTTGTCTGGTTAAATACAATGCTCCATTCCGTGGACTCAAACTCCCCAAAATTTCCTTTACTCACGCTGCTTAGAGCGTCCCGCACCTCCTCCGGCGACATAGTTCCGCTCTCTGCAAGCCGTTCCGTCAGCATCTCATAGCGGGTGTGGGACTGCGCCGTTCCAATCCCGTTTTTCTCCCCTTCCGCCAAATAAAAATTAGTGACGACAGGCGTTTTTATAACCTCCATTTCATTATCCACGTATTCCACCACTACGCTCTCCCCTGCCGCGTCCGCAATCGCGAAATGTACCATAAAATTCTTGGAAGCGTGCATATCATACCGGCTGAGTAAATCAATTGCTTCCTCCACGGTGGCCGCCTGATTAAGCAATAGCCGCACAGCGGTCGTGGTGGTGATATCCGGCTTTTCTGTGTCCTGCTTAATCGTCGCCGAATCCTGAATCATATTGACCGACACCGCAAGCCCCCTTTCATTCATCCCATCCAAGGGCGCGTACAGCGCGGCGATTGTCTTTATCTCATCCTTCTTAAGCGCCATGCCGATAAGGCCCCCTTGGCTGATAAAATCTACGTTGACTGTAGCCACAGAAGCGTATCCATTTTCAGGATAAGATAAAACCGCCATAGCTTCGCAACGGTTCCAGTCAAAATTCCGCCCAAACAACGCCTCCCCCTCCGCCGACTGCACCGCAATTGTGCTGCATCCAAAAGGAGCGCCGGAAAATCCTAAATCTGCGCCGGACAGTAAACTATTTGCAACGAAATCCGCTGCTTCTTTATCTGATGAAGCGCCTCCCTCCGCAAGAAATTTATCAAATCCATAATCTCCGTCATAACGGACGGCGGAAAACCCTTTTTCTAATTCCATGATTTTTTCCGTGAGGTCCGCTTCTTTTTCCACATAAACTAAATTTTCCGCTTCGCCTTCCGCGGCAATCTCCGTCTCCGCAGTCTCCGCCTCCGCATCTCTGCTTTCCACAGCCTGTTTCTCCTGCGTCATTTCTTGCTTACTGCCGCCGCAGCCTGCCAAAGAAAAAATCGCCAACAGAACCAAAGCCGTCCATTTGCTTTTTCCCATAAAAACCTTCCTTTCTTTTCCGGTTCAGTGTAACACTGGGAACGCAAATTAACAAATACTTATATTTAATATATTTGTATAGTTGAAACCTATATATTTATGTGTTATTCTTATGCCAGTGCTATGCCAATACATGTCAGCGCTATACTTCTGTCATGCTTACGCTAAATCTGCGCCAGCTGGTAACTCCGTTGCCAGCGACAGGGCACGAAGCTTGCAATGTTGTATAATAACGGGGTATTAGCTCCTTGCCGGGGCTACAGTCGCCATGACCCGCTGCCCGCGGGAATGAAAGGATTGATTTTTATGGAATTACGGGTACTTCAATATTTTCTTGCCGTCGCTAGGGAACAGAGTATTGTCCGGGCCGCTCAGTCCCTGCATCTTTCCCAGCCGACGCTCTCTACCCAGATAAAAGCTATGGAAGAGAAACTGGGAAAGCAGCTTTTAATCCGCGGCACAAAGGGCTCCAGAAAGATTACGCTTACAGAGGAAGGGATGATTCTGCGGAAACGGGCGGAAGAAATACTGAATCTCGTACAGAAAACGGAAAAAGAAATTACGCTTTCAGACCAAGTTGTGGCAGGAGACGTTTATATCGGGACTGGCGAGACTGAAGCCGTCCGCCTGATTGCAAAGACGGCCCGAAACTTGTATGAAACCTATCCGGGCATCCATTACCATATCTCAAGCGGAAACGCAAAATTTGTGCTGGAACAACTGGAGAAAGGCTTAATCGATTTTGGCATTATCTTCGGTCCGGTGGATCCCGCTAAATACAATTCAATAGAAATTCCTTATAAAGACGTTTGGGGCGTTTTAATGAGGCAGGATTCTACCCTTGCCCAAAAAGACGTTATCACTCCGGAGGATTTATGGGATAAACCGCTTATCGTATCCCAGCAGGAAGCAGGCAATAAAGAGCTGGCCGAATGGTTAAACCGCGAATTGTCAGAGCTTGAAATTATTGCAACCTACAACCTGCTTTTTAACGCTTCCTTGATGGTGGAGGAAGGATTAGGCTACGCTATCGGCTTTGATAAAATTATTAACACTTCCGGTAGCAGCAGCCTTTGTTTCCGTCCCCTATCGCCAAAAAGAGAAAGCGGCATGAATATTATTTGGAAAAAATATCAGGTATTTTCCAAAGCATGTGAGAAATTTATGATGAAATTAAAAGAGGCTTGACAGCTTTCCTCTTTCAGAAAAACAGCTTACTCTTTAAATACCGCAATTTCTGAAGTTTTCTTGCGTTTTGGCATCTCCCCTATTTTATCTGGATACCCTACGCTTACAACGCAGACGATTATTTCTTCTTCACTGATATTGAAATAAGACCTAAACCCTGCTTCGTCGTATATACCCATAATCAGAGTTCCAAGCCCCATCTCGGCTGCTTTCAGACATAAATTTTCCACTTGGAGCCCGTTGTCAAAATATTGAAATCCGTCCCGCAAATGCGTGCTGTAAGCTCCATTACCGTCAAACCCGCTTTTCCCATTTACCACCGTCGTCACGATTAAGGCCGACGCGTTTTTCACATTATTTCTGTTAAAATCCGGAAGATATTTTTCCGCTTCCAATTTTGCCGCGCCATTGGCAATATAATACCGGGATACCTGCGTGTTCGCCCATGACGGCGCCATATTCGCCGCCGTAATTATTTCTTCCAATTGCTCCTTTGTAACCGCCCTGTCCGCATATCTGCGTATGCTTCTCCTTGATTTGATGCAGTCGTTTAGCTCCATAATCCTATCTCTCCTTTCAACTTTGTTTAAATTTAACAGCGGCCTGCACTTTAAAACACATCGGTATTACTTGAATTACAGCGCACAGTAGCATCAACGCTTTCACGCCAAACAAGTCTACCATAGCGCCGCTGTACGTCAGCGCAGCCATTCCAGCCAGCGTGCCGTAAACTGCGTCTGTAACCTCGCAGGCCGTCATAAACAATTTCGGCTCGACAACCTCCTCTGTGATATCCCGATAAGTCGTCAAGATAACGCAATAAGTAATATATCCAAGAGTTCCTCCAAATACAATCGTCCACGGATTGCCCGCCGCAAAACAAATAATAAATGTGGCAAACTGCCCGACAAATGCAAACATCATTCTAGCCTGCGCAGGTATCTTATACATTTTTGCCGCCAGCAGAAAAAACGGCACCTGAACAATGCAGCCGATAAAAGAGGATATTCCCAAATGCTCCACCGTTCCGCCAACGCTCTGCAGAATTACTATTTTCATATTATTAATAGGTGCAATTGCCAAACCTGTCAGGAAAAGCATCACCAGCAAAGACAAAAACGGAGGATTCTTAAGCAGCAGCGATATATCCTCCTTTATCCTCCCGCCTCCCGTATTTTTTTCATAGGTAAAAACATCGGGAAGCAACGCCGCATCTATTATGGTAAAAATGCAGCAAAAAACGCCAATCACTACCACGGAAAAATATCCCACATTTTCCATAAGCGTACTGCAAACTAGACTTATAACTCCATATACCACAGAGGACGTTGCCCTTGAAATACCCACGCACCCATGCTTCTCTGGAAAGCTTCTCATAATCCATGCATCGATATTTGACGCCATCGGCGTCGCATTAAATCCCAGCAATGGATAAAAGATAAAGGTCAGCCAAAGGCTTCCTGCCGCTAAATAACACATCACGCTGAGCGCCACCGTTAATCCCATGCCGAGTAGTAACGCTTTTTTATTCGTATGCAGCCGGTCGCAAAACTGCCCCCAAAAGACGGAGCCGATAAACGCAAAAAACATCTGCGCTACCATCAGCAGGCTTAACACCGTATTTGACATACCATTCTGCAGATAATAAGCCGTGATTAATAAAATAAACGATCCGTAAAATCCCCAATAGCCATCCTGCAATAAACAGAATCTGAGAAAAAATAGTTTTCGCTTTTTACTCATCACGCAGCCTCCAAATCTTGATTCTATAAAGCAATTGCCCTTCGCCCTAAACAATTGATTTTTCTATAAGCAATTGATTTTCTTCATAGGCAATTGGTTTTCCCTATAAACAATTGATTTTCTTCATAGGCAATTGGTTTTCCCTATAAGCAATTGTTTTTCTCTATAGGCAATTGGTTTTTCTATAAATCAGGTGTTTACTCAATTCAGAAAATTAACTTATATAATAAACTTTGTTTATTATATAAATATAAAAAAAGATTGTCAATCTATTTTGCAACTTTATTTATTTTTGCGAGCAACGAACCAAACGGCTGCTTAAAAGCCAGCTTAAATTGGGTTTGACATTATGACACTGCCGCAAGGCTTATCTTCTCTTTGAAAAAGTGCTGACGCCGCCCCGGCGAAGGGGCAAAATCCCCTACGCAAACTCCAGCCTTTCAACATGCTGGTCTACTGCGTAACAAGCGCATCCGCCCTGCGCTTTATCCCTTGTAGGTGACTTGTCATATATTAATTCCACCGGATGGCTTCTCATTGTAAAAGCGTCTTTACTCAACAGCTTTTTCAAGCTTTCCTGAAAATACGTCCCGGCATCGCCATACTCTCCGGCAATCATAATTATTTCCGGGTCGCTAATCAAAACAATGCTGCGCATGACAAGGAAAAAATATTCCGCTATCTGTCCGACAATAGCCCTTGCCATCTCATTCCCCTCATCAGCCATATGAAAAATTGCAGCTCGGCTCAACTGCTTTTCACACAACATTTGCAAAAATTCTGCATCCTTTGACTTTTCCGCTATATGCTTTGCGTAAACCATTACCCCGCTTTCGGAAATCAGCGAACCAAAACAGCCGTACCGGCCGCAGCCGCACCGGTTCAGCCGGTAAGTCGGGTCTACCACAACATGACCGACTTCACCCAAACAGCCATATGCGCCGCGCATAATCTGCTTCTTGTTTATATAGCATCCCACTGTTTCTCCTGTCAATATTTGATACACATCCCGATTAAACAGCTCATGATGCCTTAAAAAAAGCTCATAGGCAGCCGCCCTCCCACTGTTCAAAACATAAACCTCTCCCGCCTCTGGCATATATTTTCGGACTAATCCTGCCACGTCGGTATTTTGCGGCCATTGCGGCTGCCGCGGCGAATAGTGAAATATCCCGCTCCCACTATCGATAATCCCATCCATACAAATCCCTATTCCGGCAAGCGATTCCACCGTCAGCCCTTTCTCTTTCAAGAAATTCCGAACATGCTCTGAAAGCCCTTCGAAAATTTCTTCTAGGCTTTCATTCCCTGACAAATCATAATCTTCAAAACCCACGTAATTATAGCTAAAGTCTGAAATTGCCATTCTCACATATTGGTCATGGACATAACAGCCCACCGTATGGCAATATTTTGGATTCAGTATATATTCTTCCGGCTTTTTCCCTTCTGCAGCCGACATTCTCTTGCCTATAGACTGAATCATGCCGCGCTCTAATAATTGCGGCAAAATCTTAACAATTGTTGTAAGGCTCAAATTAACCTGCTGCGAAAGCTCAGACGACGTCATCGCGCCCAAACAGCGCATCTTTGATATAATACACTTTGCGTTATGCGTCCGCAAATGTTTAGGTTTTTTCCCTCTCGCAGCCGTCTCTTTACTGCGTGCCGCCCCTGAAGGCTTCATACCCCACCTCCAAAAATAAATTACTATTTATATTAATCTGCTTATTAAAATCCCATTATTTTATTGATAATGGTAATTTCAGCGCATCCTTAAAAACAAAACGGTTTTCTAATACGGTACTTATTTTCCCAATCAGCCACCCGTTTACGAGCGCACAGACGATAGTTCCCAGCTTTACGCCCTCAAAATGGCCGAACCCAAAAAATACAAAGGACATAATAATAGATACAACGCAACTGCCGCAATCATAAAACGTTTTAACTATGTGTATCTCTTTTTGAAACCGTGAAGAGATTTCTTTTACAATCAGCTCATATGCCTCCGGCGCAATATAGGTATGGAATAGCAAAGAGACGCCCGTGGCGCAAAATAACAGTCCTATGCAGTAGAACCCCGCGCGCCCGCTTATGGCGGTGCTATGCAGAGGACCGGCCAGCCAAACAAAAAAATCTAAAACAGCCCCATAGAGCAGCGCCGTGCCAAAAGAAAAAAGGTACGTTAATTTAAATCTTCGCAAAATCACAGATGTAATAACCAGCAGAACTGCCTGCAGACAATACTCTGCCATTCCAAAGGTGAACCCTTCTAAGTACTGGGATACTTTTAAATATATCAAATATGCCGGCGCAACTACCATTGACATACCAAAATCCGCTTTTTCCATGAGCGCGGTCCCGGCCGCCAAGGCGGCAATCCCCAGCGCATATGCACATTCTGAAAATAACACCTTTTTCCTGTTCATAAAAATTCTCCTGCCATTGCATCTGACGTTTGATACAGAAACGACAAAAGATGTACTTTTTTATTTTACCATAAGCGCACTTGCAATTCCATTAAATTTTGTCTAATCTTTTTTAGCAGGCTTCCTCACTCAGCCACTTTGCAATGTCCCATACAGCGGTTCCCTGATAATCATAGCTTTCATAGTGGATATCCAATTTCATCATCAATGCTCATAATAAATAATACTGCCGTCTAAACCTTGAGACTCATAAGCCTCCAAAATACTACCGTCCACAGCATTAACTACGCAATTATAATTTATCAGCTCTTTAAAATCCGCCACTTTTTCTCCATTATTAAAGTTAATATAATATGCAAGCGCTCCCCTATCTTTTTCCTTTATCTCACCCCAATCCGCTATACATAAATCCGACTTCCAGCCAAAAGTTTCATCTATTGTTAATTCCAGTTTTTTCGCCTTTACGCCAATGTCGTCCTCCATCGCTTTCTGCGCAATCTCTACCGCTTCCTCCTCGCTAATCCCGTCCGCCGCCTTTACTCTTTCTTCAAACGCAGCTCTCTCTTTTCGGGCTATCTCATCCCATTCCGCCTGCGTCTTTGTGTTTGTGCCAAGTGCAATCCGGAAACTGCAGTCAATAATTTCCAAAAGTTCCTCATCCGTAAGCTCCCTGTCCGGCAAATAATATTCTCCAGTAGACGTAATATAACAGGGCGTCCCCTCCGTCACATTCTCCGCGCTATCTACTTCCTGAATCTTCTTCTCAGGCTTTTCGGTTTCATTCTGATAAGACTGCTGCAGCTTTTGCATACGTTCTTTTTCCGTATCAGAATATTCCCTGATAATACTGCCTACCCCCTCACGTCTTTCGCCAGCCTGTGTTTGGGTAATATCTATTGCAGAAGTTTGTACTTTCTCGTCGGTATGGACTGACCTGGCCTCCTGATTTGTTTCTGGAATCTCAAGCTGTAATTCCTGTTCGGCCTGTAATCCGGTATTCTCTGTCTTCCCACATCCGACTAGAGAGAAAACATTTACAAACATTAAAACTGTTACGTAAACTGCTGCTAATTTGGATGACTTTTTCTTCATTCTTTTATCCTCTCGTTTCTATATTATGTCATTTCCTGCCGCAGAACCGGAAAAACACTGCTGCCTTTCCGGCTCTGCCGCTCCAATACTTTCCTAGCCCAGATAAACCGGGAGCAAAAATTTTGCTATTTTGTGCAAAATTTAACTATCATGCGCCTAATTAGATTTATATGTGTATAGAATACTTCCATCCACAGCATCAATGATATATCCATAAGAAGAATGGGTATCTGGATTCCCAAAACCTACATCGTAAGCTACATCTGCCTTGCTGTCAATTCCCTCATAGCCTTCCTCTGCAGTATCGCATAAAGTCGCGCCATTGCCGGAGCTGTCTGTCATTAATTTCAGTCCGTTCGCCCCATCTCCAATGTCAGTTTTTAACTGCTTCCTTGCAATTTCTACCGCTTCATCTTTACTGATTCCCCCTGCGTCCTGCACGATTTTTTCGAGCTGCGCCGCTTTTGCCTGCTCTGTGCCCGCCTCCTGCGCAGCCGTCTCCTGCGAAACGGCATAGCTCATCTTATGCTGTAAATCAATAATCTCCAACATCTCTTCATCTGTCATTTCCGATGTCGGCAAATTGAAAACGCCCGTAGCTCTGATATAACAGAGCGTCCCTTCCGGCGCTGCCCCCGCATTGTCTACCTGTACGATGACCTTTTCGGGGAACATTCCATTCTTATATGCCTGCCAGAGAGCTTTATTGCGTTCCTTTTCGCTGTCGGAATACTCCCTTGAAAAACCGTCTGCCTGCACATTATTCTGCGACTGAACCATCGTATTCAAACCCTGCATTTCCTCTGTTGGAACGCTTTCCATTCTTGCCTTTACAATGCTGCTTACCATTGCCTGCACCGGAACACTGATAACGCCCGCTGCCAGTATGAAGGCGGCGGCAACTGTCCCCAGCTTTCTTAAATCCCATGTTCTTTTCTTTCCGCTTTCCAATTGATTCTGAATATTCATAATGATTTCCTCTTGCATTTCTGATGAAATATGCACCTGTTCCATTACTTCCTTTACATCCTGTCCGTTCATACGCTATATGCCTCCTTCCATACTGACCGCATCCCGCATTTGTTTTCTTCCCCGCAACAGCCTTGACTTTACTGCACTTTCTGTGATTCCCAAGATATCCGCTATTTCTTTTACAGGATATCCCTCTACATAATGCAGATAAATAACTGTTTTCTGCTTGACTGGAAGTTCGAGAAGTTCTTTTAATATTTCCCTCTGTTCCGGCGCCGCAAGAGTGTTTTCTATTTCATCGATGGAAACCTTTGGGTGCCGGATTCGGAAGCGTATCATATCTCGACTAATATTCGTTGCCACCTTAATCAACCATGCTTTCTCATGCTCCTCATCATGAAAATTTGGTTTCTTTTCCAAATACCTGCAAAAAGTATCCTGAATGGCATCCTGAACATCCTGCTCGTTGCACAAGATAACAATACAAATCCTGTAAAGCATATCGCTGTATTTTATGACCGCTTCTCTTATGT
>JAMPGS010000068.1 GCA_023663815.1 Clostridium sp. | reverse complement strand
GATGAGGATCAAATGTTATATCAATGGGCCAAAGATTATGCGGAAGAAAACGGAATCCTGTTTTTGAACGGCAATGAAAAGTTGGAAGAAATGAACTTTGACCCGACCTGCGATTATGCGGAGGCATCTCATCTGAACCATAACGGCGCATGTAAATTTACAGCCTATTTGGGCAATTGGCTGGCAAAGCATTATAATCTGGAAGATCACAGAGGGGATGCCAGAAGGGAATCGTGGCAAAAATATAGTGACTGTTGGGCAGCGCGGTATCAGGATCAGGAGTTGGCGGGATGCGCAGATATGGAGACTTATCTTAGAAAAATTGGGGAACGGGAGGATTATCTTGTCATCATTTCTCTGGATAATAATTATAAGAAGAATGTCCATGTACAGCTTTTGGAGGAATTGTTGGGAATAGATTTATACGGATTGGGAAGTTCCGCATCCATTGTAATGGAAAATGGGGCAATATTGTACCAGACGCCCGATGAACTGGAATATCTATGGTATATGGAGACGAGGCTGTCAGATATTGCAATCAGCAGATCCTATGGGGATGCCATGCAAGTACAGGTCAACAATGTAAAGAAAAATGATAACTATAGTGATGTTACCATTCTGGTCTACGATAAGACTCTTGATGAAGTAGCGGATGTGGTTACTTATAATAAGGATGGGGCAATGATGAGGTGAAATATTTCCCGCAATGGCAATCTATATCTTGTCGGACAAAAATTGAAATGGGAGATGATATGATTGTCAGTAGCTAAATTGTCGGTAAAGAAAACGTATTGCGGGAGTAAGAGTGAAAGATAAATCTTTCACGGGGGGAATTTGTGTTTGCGCTGCATCCACAAACTCCGTTATGCGCAAAAAGCAGCGCAGGGAGTTTTCCCACGATGGCATTTATGCGGAAGCAGCACTGGTAATCCGTGATGAGGAAATCAGCACAGGAGGCGATGGGGAGGAAAACGTAAGTGCAGACCGGAGCGGCGGGGATTTAGTACATCAAAAAATAAAAAATGGTGTAGTAGAGCTTAAAACACCTGTTATTTTAAAAATATAGAACCTGCAAACCCGCATAAACACTAGGTTTGCGAAAATTTACTGAAAATATTAGCACTCACCCCTTGACAGTGCTAACAATCAATGTTATATTCAAGCTAGAACAAGCAAAAGAACTAATACATAATTTATCAGCCGGAAATACTGTAACACAAAGAGGGACTAAAAAACAGCAATATCCCATGTTGAGGCGAACGGCAGAGAGGAGTGTTTATGAATATTTCAAAATTTACGCAGAAATCCATGCAGGCGGTAGAAGGCTGCCAGAAGCTTGCATACGAGTACGGCAATCAGGAAATAGAACAGGAGCATTTGCTTTACAGCCTGCTTACTATTGACGACAGCTTGATTTTAAAGCTGATAGAAAAAATGGAGATTAACACCCAGTACTTCCTAAATAAAGTGGAAGAGCTGGTGGGAAAAAGGGTTAAGGTACAGGGCGGCCAAGTTCGCGTGGGGCAGGATTTAAACAAGGTTCTCATCTCGGCGGAGGAGGAGGCCAAGGCCCTTTCCGACGAGTATGTGTCTGTGGAGCATCTTTTTCTTGCAATGATTCAGCATCCCAATAAAGCGGTGAAGGAGCTGTTTAAGGAGTTCGGCGTCACCAGAGAACGGTTTTTACAGGCTCTCTCCACGGTGCGGGGAAACCAGCGGGTGACCTCGGATAACCCGGAAGCGACTTACGATACGCTGGCGAAGTATGGGCAGGAGCTTGTGGAAAAGGCAAGGGACCAGAAGCTTGACCCGGTCATTGGCAGGGACAGCGAAATTAGGAACGTGATTCGGATTCTTTCCCGCAAGACAAAGAACAACCCGGTGCTCATCGGCGAGCCCGGCGTGGGCAAAACTGCGGTTGTGGAGGGTTTAGCCCAGCGTATTGTGCGGGGGGACGTTCCCGCCGGCTTGAAGGATAAAAAAATTTTTGCGTTGGACATGGGAGCCTTGGTGGCGGGAGCCAAATATCGGGGCGAGTTTGAGGAGCGTCTAAAGGCAGTTTTGGAGGACGTGAAAAACAGCGACGGCCAGATAATTCTTTTTATCGATGAGCTGCACACCATTGTAGGGGCCGGAAAAACGGACGGGGCCTTGGACGCGGGAAATATGCTAAAACCCATGCTTGCAAGGGGCGAGCTGCACTGTATCGGAGCTACCACGCTGGACGAATACCGGCAGTACATTGAGAAAGACGCCGCGCTGGAACGGCGTTTCCAGCCCGTTATGGTGGAGGAGCCTACGGTGGAGGATACCATTTCTATTTTAAGAGGGCTGAAGGAGCGTTACGAGGTTTACCACGGGGTGAAAATTATGGACAATGCGCTGGTGAGCGCGGCGGTGCTTTCCAACCGCTATATCTCCGACAGATTTTTGCCCGATAAGGCAATCGATTTGGTGGACGAGGCCTGCGCCTTGATAAAGACCGAGCTGGATTCCATGCCCACCGAGTTAGACGAGCTTCGGCGCAGAGCAATGCAGATGGAAATCGAGGAGACGGCCCTCAAAAAAGAGGACGACAGAATCAGCAGGGAGCGGCTTGCGGATTTGCAGAAAGAGCTGGCGGAATTAAAGGAAGAGCTGAACAACCGCATTGCCCAGTGGGAAAACGAAAAGGCGTCCGTGGAAAAGCTGTCCAAACTGCGCGAGGAAATCGATTCCGTGGGCAGCCAAATTGAGATTGCCCAGAGGGAAGGAGATTATGAAAAGGCGGCGGAGCTGAGCTACAGTAAGCTCCCGGCTTTGAAAAAGCAGTTGGAAATCGAGGAGGAGCAGGTAAAAAATAAAGATTTATCGCTGGTACACGAAAACGTTTCCGAGGAGGAAATTGCAAGAATTATTTCCAGATGGACCGGCATCCCCGTGGCGAAGCTGACGGAAAGCGAGCGGAACAAAACCCTGCATCTGGACGAGGAGCTGCACAAGCGGGTGGTAGGACAGGACGAGGGCGTTACCAAGGTGACGGAAGCCATTATCCGCTCCAAGGCGGGCATCAAGGACCCCACAAAGCCTATCGGTTCTTTCCTGTTTTTGGGCCCTACCGGCGTGGGAAAAACGGAGCTTGCCAAGGCGCTGGCGGCGTCCTTATTCGACGACGAAAACAATATGGTCCGTATCGATATGAGCGAGTACATCGAAAAGTATTCCGTGTCCAGATTGATTGGAGCGCCTCCCGGATATGTTGGTTACGAGGAGGGCGGACAGTTGACCGAAGCGGTCAGGAGAAAACCATATTCGGTGGTGCTGTTTGATGAGATTGAGAAAGCCCATCCCGACGTGTTTAACGTGCTTTTGCAGGTGCTTGACGACGGACGGATTACGGATTCTCAGGGGCGGACGGTGGACTTTAAAAATACCATTTTAATCATGACCTCCAATATCGGCGCGTCCTATCTGCTGGATGGAATTGACCATGAGGGAAAAATCAGCGGCGAGGCGGAGCGGCTTGTGCTGAACGATTTGCGCGCTCACTTCCGGCCTGAATTTTTGAACCGTCTGGACGAAACGATTTTGTTTAAACCGTTGACAAAGGACAATATTACAGGCATTATAGACTTAATCATCAAAGATTTGAACGAACGGCTTTCCGATAAGGAGCTCACGGTGGAGCTCTCGCCGGAGGCAAAGTACTTTATCGTGGAAAACGCCTACGACCCGGTTTACGGCGCGCGCCCTTTAAAGCGGTATATCCAGAAATATGTGGAGACGCTCTCGGCGAAGCTGATTCTTGCGGACAAAACCCAGCAGGGGGATACCATTTTAATTGCCGTGCGGGATGGGGAACTGGCGGCGGAAGTAAAATAATAGCATAGCCTTTCCGATGCGTATGTGGTCTGCGCGGCAGCAGGCAAATGGCTGCCAGCAGATTTGGCAGCTGCCGTTTTGCAAGGTTTTTGCCGTGTGGCTTGCCGCAGGCATTTGATTTTGGCAAAGTGCGTTGGAAGGGCGTTTGCAGAATTTAAAAGAAAGGATTGATGACAATGCCTAACGACCCTGTTATGCTTCTTAGCTATGTAAACTTAAAACTGCGGGATTTTTATTCCAGCCTTGAGGTCATGTGCGACGATATGGACGCAAGCAAAGCCGAAATTGAGGAAAAACTGAACAGTATCGGCTATTCCTACAGCGCGGAGCGCAATCAGTTTGTATAAAAAAGATAAATGCATTGCAATTCGGCGGCATATAATTGGAATAAGAGTTTTAAAAGGAAATTCTTTTTATGAATCTGGGGAAAAGAATTACTGCATGTATCCTTCTGCTTATTCTGCTTGCCGCCGTATGCCTCGTGGGTTATCTGCAAAGGGAGGATATTTCCGTGCTGGGAATGTCTGTAGAAAGCAAGGACGCAAAAAAAATTGCGCTGACCTTTGACGACGGCCCCCACCCTTATTATACGGAGCAGCTTTTAAAGGGCCTAAAGGAGCGGAACGCCAAGGCCACTTTTTTTGTCACCGGTAAAAATGTGGAGGCTTACCCTGAAATTGTAAAGAAAATACATGAAAACGGCCATTTGATTGGCAATCACACCTATAACCACACGCAGCTTACCTCCAGAAATCAGGAAAGTTTTAAACAGGAAATTATAAAAACCAACGAAGTCATTAAGGAAGTGACGGGGGAGGACACTATTTATGTGCGTCCGCCCTATGGCAGTTGGAACAAGGAGTTTGAAAAAGAGCTGAATATGTTTCCGGTGCTGTGGACCATAGACCCGCTGGACTGGTGCAGCAGCGACGTGTCCTGTATCGTCAGAAACGTTTGCGCCAAGGCGGGCGAGAACGATATTATTTTGATGCACGACCAGTATAAAACCACCGTGACGGCGGCCCTTAAAATTGTGGATAAGCTGACGGAGGAGGGGTACGAGTTTGTCACGGTAGACGAGCTTTTATTTGACTGAAAGAGGCAGCTTTTAAATGTCTGTAATCGCTGAATGGAAAAAAGGGTACATTTCCCGCAGCTTGCTGTCAACCATTGTGGTGGGGGCGTTCTTTTGCTGAGAAAAGCTTCCGATTTTGCGGAAAGCAGATAAGCCTTACAGTCCTTAACCCACTGTCACGGGAATAAAAGAGGAACCTATATGAAATTTCTCCACATTTCCGACCTGCATCTTGGAAAGCGCATCAACGAGTTTTCCATGCTGGAGGATCAGAAATATATTTTGAATCAAATTTTAAATATTGCGGAGCGGGAGAGCGTTCAAGGAGTCATGATTGCGGGGGATATTTATGACAAATCCGTCCCCTCCGCCGAGGCGGTTTTGGCCTTTGACCGCTTTTTGACGCGCCTTGCGGAGCAGGGGAAAAAAGTGTTTATCGTAAGCGGCAATCACGACAGCGCGGAGCGGCTTGCCTTCGGCGCGCAGCTTATGAGCGGGCGGGAGGTGTACGTGTCGCCGGTTTACGATGGAACGGCGTCGAAAATCAGGCTTGAGGACCAGTACGGGGAGCTTTTTGTTTACCTGCTTCCTTTTATAAAACCCGCGATAGTGCGGTATGCCTTGGGGGAGGAGTTTGCGCAGAAGGGAGAAAGGTTTCCCGAAACGTATCAGGAGGCGGCCGCCCTTGCCCTAAAGCGTATGGGTGCGGACAGGCAGGCGCGGAATATTTTGGTTGCCCACCAGTTTGTGACGGGGGCGGACAGGTGCGAGTCGGAGGAAATCATAGTGGGCGGCCTCGACAATGTGGACGCGGAGCTTTTTGATGATTTTGACTACGTGGCGTTGGGGCATATCCACAGTCCTCAATGGGTAAAAAGAAAGACGGTGCGCTACTGCGGTACGCCCTTAAAATATTCCTTTTCGGAGGCGGCTCAGGAAAAGTCGGCTACCATAGTGGAGCTGCGGGAAAAGGGCGTCGTGGAGATTTGCACGGTTCCGTTAAAGCCGCTCCGCGATATGCGGAAAATCCGGGGCGCGTACATGGAAGTGGCTGCAAAGTCCTTTTATCAGGATATGAATAGAGAAGATTATGTGCAGATAACCTTGACGGACGAGGAGGATATCCCCGACGGCTTTGCAAAGCTGCGCATCATTTATCCCAATTTAACGCGCCTTTTGTACGATAACAGCCGGACGCGGGAAAACAGGGCCGTGGAGGCCGTTCAAGATATAGAGGAGAAATCCGAGCTGGAGCTGTTTGAAGAATTTTATGAGATGCAGAACAATCAAGCCATGAGCGACGAACAAAGAGAGTACAGCAGGCGGTTGATAGAAAGCCTAAAGGAGACGTAACGGAGGAAATTTGTGAGACCGGTCAAGCTTACCATGAGCGCCTTCGGGCCCTATGCGGGAAAAACAGAAATTGATTTTGAGCGTCTGGGCGGACAGGGGCTTTATTTGATTACGGGGGATACCGGGGCGGGAAAAACGACGATTTTTGATGCCATTGTCTTTGCGCTGTACGGGGAAGCTAGCGGCGACGTGCGCAGGGCGGACATGTTTCGCAGCAAGTATGCCAAAGACGATATCCCTACCTATGTAGAATTTGTTTTTGAGTACCGGGGAAAGCGTTATACTGTGCGGCGCAATCCAGAGTATCCGCGGCCAAAGGGCAGGGGAGACGGCTTTACCGTGCAGAAAGCCGATGCGGCGCTTTTCTTTTCGGAGGAGCGGGAGCCCGTCACCAAGACGAAAGAGGTCACAAGGGCGGTGACGGAGCTAACGGGGTTAGACTGCAGACAGTTTACCCGGATAGCTATGATTGCGCAGGGTGATTTTCAAAAGCTGCTGCTGGCCGGGACGGAGGAGCGCGGCGCTATTTTTCGGCAGATTTTTGGGACGGGCCTTTATCAGAGGCTGCAAGAAAAGCTGAAAGCAGAGGTGAAAGAGGTCAGGGACGCCTATGACGAGCTTCGCCGGAGCATGAACCAATATATGGACAGCGTTGTCTGTGGGGAGGATTTGCCCGTTTCCGAAAAAATAAAAGGGCTTCAAAAAGAAAAATTTGACGGCAGAATCAGCGAGGGCATAGAGCTGTTGGAGGAGCTTTGCGCACAGGAGGAAGCGGAGCTGAAAAGGCTGGATAAGCGGATAGAGGAAGCGGACGGCTTGATACAGCGGGAAAATCAATTTATTGACAATATTTACCGGGTAAGGCAGCAGCAGGAAGAGCTTTCAAGCAATCAGAAATGGCTAAGCGAGCGGCAGCCGGAGTTTTTGGAGGCCGAGGAGCGGTATGCCTTGGCGCAGCATCACGCCGGGAAGTGCGGGGAGCTGGCCTTTCAAATCAGAGAGCTGCAGGAAAAGCTTTTGCTTTTTGAGCAGCTAGAGCAAAAAAATAAGGAAACGGAGGAGGCGGAGCGCGCCTTAAGCCGTTTATTACATCAGGAGAACTTTTTAAAGGAGGAAGAGGAAAAGCGGAAGCGGGAAAGGGAAAAAATTAAGGATGCGGATACCCGCCTGCTTGTCCTTGCCCAGAGAAAAAAGGAGCTGGAGGAGAAAAATCAGGCGAAAGAAGCGTTTACCGAGGAGGAAAAGCGGCTTCAGGACTTGGAAGAGGAACTGCTTTCTGTGCAGAAGGAGTATCGTGCGGCGGCCGGGCAAAAGAAGGCTCTGGGCATTGCCTACCGCGAGCTGGAGCAGGCCTTTTTGGATGGGCAGGCGGGAATGTTGGCGGGAACGCTTAAGGCGGGAAAGCCCTGCCCGGTGTGTGGAAGCCTTCATCACCCTATGCCCGCCGCGGCCCATGAAAAAGCCCCGGAGAAAGCGGAGCTGGATAGAAAAAAGAAAGAGCTTTCGGAGGCGGAGGCAAGAACCGAGCGGCTCAGCGAGAGAGCGGGGCACCTGCGGGAGCGTATTTCCGAGCGGCAGCAGGCGGTGAAGGAGAGGGCGGAGCGGCTTTTTGACAAGGATTGTAACAGTCTGCCTGAGCTGGAAGCTTATTTACAGAAGGCCTTTTCCCGCTGCGAGAAGGAGAAAAAAGAGGCCTTGGACGATAAAGAGCGGATAGAAAAATTGGATAAGGAGGACGCGGAGGGTAAAAAGGAAAATCAGCTTTTGCAGGAGCAGATTGCCGAGGCAAGGGAACAGGCGGCAAGCCTGCGGGGGCAGAGGCAGGCTTTGGAAAAGCAGACGGAGGCTTTGTGGGGGGAGGAAGAGGATATTCAGGCCGCCGTAAAGGGAAAAATCCAAGAACTGGAAGAAAAAAAGAAAAAGCTGGAAGAGGAGTTGAAGCAGGCGGAACAAAAGGCCATGGATTGCCGGACGGAAAAGGAAAAGCTGACGGCGGCTATTGAGACCTTAAAAAAGCAGATTGCCCTTGCAGGCGAGGCGGGAGGCGCGCCGCTAGAAGAGGCGCTTTCAAGGAAGGAGGCGCGGCAGCAGGAAAAACGGGAGCTTGGCGCAAAGCGGGATAAAATAAACAGCGCCTACATCACAAACAAGGAGCTGTGCCGCCGTGTGAAGGAAAAGCAGAAGGATATCATGGAGACGGAAAAAAGGTATATCTGGATGAAAGCCCTCTCCGACACGGCAAACGGAACTCTTACCGGCAAGCAAAAAATCGAGCTGGAAACCTACATTCAAACGACTTATTTTGATAGTATCTTGCGGCGGGCAAACATAAGGCTCCTCACCATGAGCAGCGGGCAGTACGAGCTGAAGCGGGAGGAAGGGGGAGAAAACCGGAAGGAAAAGGCGGGGCTGGAGCTCTGCGTTATCGACCATTATAATGGAAGTCGGCGCAGCGTAAAAACCCTTTCCGGGGGAGAATCCTTTCAGGCGTCCCTGTCCCTTGCGCTGGGGCTTGCCGACGAGATTCAGTCCTATGCGGGAGGCATACAGATGGATTCCATGTTTGTGGACGAGGGGTTCGGGTCCTTGGACGAGGAGGCTCTTGAGCTGGCGATGAAAGCCTTGGAGCAGCTCACGGAGGGAAAACGTCTTGTGGGAATTATCTCCCATGTGGCGGAGCTGAAGGAGCGCATTGACAAGAAGATAGTCGTCACAAAGCGGAGAGGAAAAGACGGTATAGGCAGCAGCGTACAGGTGGAGTAAGTAGCAAAGATAATAGCAAAAGCAACAAAAACAGCCAAACAACGAAAACAGCAAAGCAACAAAAACAGCCAAAACAACAAAACAGAAAGGAAGCAAGCTATGTATTTAATTCCAAGACCCAAAACCTGCAAGCACAGGGAAGGACATTTTTATTTAAGCTACAAAAGCAGGATTGTGCTATCACCCCAAATACGGGAAAACGGAATGGTTTATGCATCCATTTTAAAAAAGTGCATGGAAAATTGGGCGGGTTTTTCCCCGGCCGTGACGGCGGGAGCACCGGAGGAGGGAGATATTTTTCTTTGCCTTGAGGACGGGCTTTCCCCTGAGGAATACGAGTTGAACGTGGAGGAAAACAAGATTACCCTGTCGGGGGGCGGCGGCGCAGGCGTTTTGTACGCCGTGGAAACCCTGTGCCAGATGGTGGAACAGTGCGGCGGCGGGCTGGAATGTATTTTTGTTAAAGACTGGCCGGACTTAAAGCACCGGGGGTATTATCTGGACGTCACCAGAGGGCGCGTGCCTAAAGCGGCATATTTGAAAAAAGCGGTTGACCGCCTTTGCCGTTACAAAATCAATGAATTTCAGCTTTACATTGAGCACACCTACATGTTTGCGGGGCTTTCCGAGATGTGGAGGGACGAGACGCCGCTGACGGCGGAGGAAATTATGGAGCTGGATAGGTATTGCAGGGAAAGGCATGTGGAGCTTATCCCTTCCCTGTCGAGCTTTGGGCATCTCTACACACTGCTTTCCACTAAGACCTATGGGGAGCTGTGCGAGCTGGAGGATTCATGGAAGCAGCCCTTTTCCTATGTCGATAGGCTCCTGCATCACACGGTAAACGTGGGGGATAAGCGGGTTCTGCCTTTGATTAAGAAAATGCTGGAAGAGTATATGGCGCTGTTTTCCTCGGACAAGTTCAATATCTGCGCGGACGAAACCTTTGACTTGGGAAAAGGAAAATCAAAGGCGCTTGCGGAGGAAAAGAGCGTTCACCGCATTTATATCGATTATGTAAAGGAGCTCTGCGCTTTTATCGTAGAAAAGGGAAAGCAGCCCATGTTTTGGGGTGACATTATCTGCGGGGAGCCGGAGCTTGTGAGCGAGCTTCCCGAAAATGTGATTTGCCTTACATGGGGATACGCGCCGAATCAGGACGACGAGGCCAGCCGGAAAATGGCCGAAACGGGGGTAGCGCAGTATCTTTGTCCAGGAGTAAGCGGGTGGAATCAGTGGCTGAATTTAATCGGGGATTCCTATCAAAATATTGTAAGAATGTGCTCCTATGCAAAAAAATACAACGCCATCGGTATTTTAAACACGGATTGGGGCGATTTTGGGCATATCAATCACCCGGAGTACTCGATTCCCGGTATGATTTACGGGGCCGCTTTTTCATGGAATCAAGAAATCATTCCCTTTGAGGAAATAAACCGCCAGATTGCAAGGGTGGAATTTCACGATAGGTCGGAGGAATTTGTAAATCTTTTGGCGAAAGTGGCGGAGCAGTCGGTCGTCAAATGGTGGGACGCGGTGATGTTCTATGAAATGAACGGGCTGTATCCGCAGGGGCGAAACTTGCCCGCGGCGATGAGGGAAGTTCCCGATATCAGGGAAATGATTGATATTGATAAAATAAGGCAGGCTAATAAAACGCTGGACGGGCTGCAAAGGCGGATAAAGGAGACGGCGGCGCATATGGACAGCAGAAACAGAGGGCTCTTGCGTTGCTGCGATATCACAATCGAGGGGATTCAAATTTGGAATGAAATCGGCGCGGCGGCTGCCGGGGAGATGGAACGGGAGGAAGTGTTGTCAGATAGCGAGGCGCTAAAAACGGGTAATGAGATATCAAAATCAGACAACGAGACACAAAAGTTGGGCGATAAGGTATCACAGTCAGACGATGCAGTATTGAAGTTCAAAGTTGAAACATTGAAAGAGAGAAATCAGCTTGCGGAGCGTTTAGAAAGCTGGTTTATGTTCTACAAGGAAATGTGGCGCGAAGTTAGTAAGGAAGGGGACTTGGCGCACCTTTCGGAAATTGTGTTCTGGTATGCGGATATGCTGCGGGAACGGGAGAGGATGAAATAGAGGTATTTTCTTCCTCTTACGGTTGCTTTCCGTCAGCGGCGAGCAATAGCTGTACGGTCGAAAAACTCATTTTTTATGTTTTAATTTTAAAGGTATGCGGCAGTTTTGTTAAATAAAAAATTCCATATAAAGGGACAAAAACAAAAGCATAAATTTTTTCCGCCGTCCACATAATATTTGCGGAGGTGGATATTATGGATGGCAATTTTTCAAATTTTCCTCTGGGACTTGGAATGGCGCTGACGATGGACAGAAACGCCAGAGCAGGCTATGATGATTTAAGTGAGACGGAGAAAGAACACGTCATTTTAAAGTGCAAGGATGCAAAGTCTAAAAACGAGATGGACAAGATTATTAATTCCTTTGCGGGAGACGACGTGGGCGATTTGCTCCGGGATTCGGAAATCGGATAACAAAATAAGAAATAGTGACGCTTTTGCCGACAACGGCGGGAGCGTCATTATTGCTTTTCCTGAAAAATCCATGTATAATTTGTTCATAGATGGAGCCAGTATCCCTAGCAGGGTATGAAGCTTGCAGTGCGGCAGCCGTTATGACTTGCCGCTTGCAGTGCGGCAGTCGTCATGACTTGCCGCTTACAGTGCGGCGGCCCTTATGGCTTGCCGCTTGCGGGAACGATAATTATACTTAACAGGAAAACGAGGAATTCATATGAAAGTTACGGAAATTTTTGAGGCGAAAAGGGGAAAAGGAAAGCCGGTTTTATCATTTGAAATATTTCCTCCCAAGAAGGAGGAGGCTCTTAAAAACATCGACGCTACGCTGGAGCGGCTGTGCGACCTGCACCCGGATTTTATCAGCGTGACCTTTGGAGCGGGGGGAAGCGCGGCGGACAACAAGACGCTGGAGATTGCAAAAAAAATAAAGAATAATTACCGCGTGGAGCCCATTGTACACCTGACCTGCCTCCACTATGGAAAGGAAGAAATCAGCGAGATATTAAAGCAGTTAGAGGATGCGGGCATTGAAAATGTACTGGCTCTTCGGGGCGACGTGAACCCCAATGTTCCCGTAAAAAACGATTTTAAGTACGCCAACGAGCTGGTGGAATATATTAGGAGCCAAGGGGATTTTCATATCAGCGGGGCCTGCTATCCTGAAACTCATTTGGAGGCAAAGGATGCCATAACTGATATCCGTAATCTGAAAAAAAAGGTGGATGCGGGCGTCAGCCATTTAGTGTCCCAGCTATTTTTTGACAACGAATTTTTTTACGGCTTTTATGAAAAGACGCGGATTGCCGGAATCAACGTGCCTGTGGAAGCGGGAATTATGCCCGTCACCAACCGGGCCCAGATTGAGCGCATGGTAAATACCTGCGGCGCGTCCCTTCCTGAAAAATTTCAAAAGATTCTCCGCAAGTACGAGAACAACAAGGAAGCGCTTTTTGACGCGGGAATGGCTTATGCCCTCAATCAGATTGTGGACTTGATAGCCAACGATGTGGACGGTATTCATATTTATACTATGAATAACACGAAAGTTGCCGGTAGAATCTGCGACGGAATAAGAAGCTTAATATAGCTTATAATAGGAAGAAACAGATAGAAAGAAATAGATAAAAAAATAGATAGAAGAAACAGATAGGAAAAAATAGATAGAAGAGATAGATGAGAAGAAAAGTATTGATAACCGGCGCTTCCCGCGGAATCGGAAGAGCGGCGGCTTACGCTCTTGCCATGGACGGCTGGGATTTATTTTTGGTATGTAAAAATTCAGAAAAGGCGCTTTTAAGCATAAAAGAAGAGCTGGAAAAAACATATTCTATTTCCTGCGAAACGGCCCTTTGCGACGTATCGGACCCGAATCAAGTGGAGACAATGATAAGACGGGCGGGGGATATCCATGTGCTGATTAACAACGCCGCCGTTTCTTATGTGGGGCTGGTTACTGATATGACGCTGGAAGAGTGGCGCGGGGTAATAGACACAAATTTAAGCTCCCTGTTTTACACCTGCCGGTTGGTGACGCCGCAGATGGTACGCCGCAAGGAAGGGAAAATAATTAATGTTTCTTCCGTTTGGGGAAGGGTGGGCGCGTCCATGGAAGCGGCCTACAGCGCATCCAAGGGCGGAGTTGACAGCTTTACTAAAGCCTTGGCAAAGGAGCTGGCCCCTAGCGGTATTCAGGTGAACGGCATTGCCTTCGGCGTGATTGACACCGACATGAACGCCTGCTTTTCCGAGGAGGAAATGGAGACGTTAAAAGAGGAAATTCCCATGGGAAGGCTTGGAAGCGCGGAGGAAGCAGGAGAAATGATTCGCCTTCTCGCAGGCGCGCCCGCCTATTTGACAGGACAAATTATCACCATGGACGGCGGGTGGACATAAAAGAGAATTAGGAACGCTGACGGGCAGCAAGATGATTTGTTGTGTACAATTCTCGTGAAAATAAGAACACAAAAATAAAGGGAAAAAGTATGTATGACATTGTAATTATCGGTTCCGGCCCGGCCGGTTTGTCCGCCTCCATCTATGCGAAGCGGGCGGGACTTAAAGCCGTCACATTGGAGAGCAGTCCTATGAGCGGCGGGCAGGTACTGAACACGTATGAAGTTGACAATTATCCAGGGCTTCCCGGCATCAATGGGTTTGACCTTGGAATGAAATTTAGGGAGCACGCGGATAAACTGCAATGCGAGTTTAAAAATGCGGCTGTTCTTAAAATAAGGAAAATTGCTGATGAAAAGCTGCAGAAAGAACAGTTGCGGATAAAGTTGGAGGAGCAGCCGCAGATAGAACAGGAAGAGCAGGCCGTCCGCAGCGGCAAAGAGCCGGAAACAGCGGATACGCTGATAGAGGAAGCACAGACGGGCTTTGTGGTGGAGACGGACGGCAGAACAATCCAAACCAAGACCGTGCTGGCCGCCACAGGGGCGACCCACGCAAAACTGAACGTGCCCGGCGAGAACGAGTTTACTGGAAAAGGGGTATCCTACTGCGCAACCTGCGACGGCGCTTTTTTTAGGGGAAAGGCGACGGCGGTAATCGGCGGCGGGGACGTTGCGGTGGAGGATGCAATTTTTCTTGCGCGCGGGTGCGAAAAGGTGTATTTGATTCACAGGCGGGATAAGCTGCGGGCCGCCGCGATTCTGCAGAAGGAAGTGATGGGGCTTCCCAACGTGGAGATTCTCTGGGATACGGTTGCCGAGCGCATAGAGGGAGAAAATCAGGTGCAGTCCCTTGCCCTCAAAAACGTTAAAACCGGAAAGGCAAGCAGCCTTCAGGTGGACGGAGTTTTTATTGCGGTGGGAATCATTCCCTCCAGCGGAATTATACGGGAGCTGGCGGATTGCGACGAAAAGGGGTATGTAATTGCAGGGGAGGACTGTATTACCAGCACGCCGGGTCTGTTTGCCGCTGGGGATGTGCGGACAAAAAAGCTGCGGCAGGTAGTGACGGCGGCCGCCGACGGGGCGTCTGCAATTACCTCCGTGTTAGAATACCTTGTTGCTATAGGCGGGGCAAAATAGCCGCGCCTGTTTTTTGAGCTTTTTTATTAAGAATGGTTGACAGACAGAGAGGGAAGTGATATATTTAGTTAAAAGATGTAACAAATTTGTAATAATTCTTACGATAAACGTAGAAATTACGGAGGTTATCATGCACAGACGGATAGTGAAAACAGGCAAACGGACTGCATTATGTGCGGTATCGGCGGTTCTTTTATTTTCCAGCATGAATTTAGATATATTGGCGGCGGATGTAAACGGGCTTCCCTCAGCGGGAATCGACTTCTTTTTATCCTCCAATGCAACCAGTGTAAAAAGCTTAAAAGAGGAAGAGGATGAATTAAAGGCCTCTGCGGAGAAGGAAGAAAAAGAGGAGAAAGAAGAGCTTTCAAAGGAAGCGAAGGCAACGGCCACCGCGACAGCAGCCGCATCGCCTACTCCCACAGCGGAGCCTATAGAGGAAGAGCCGGAAGAAGAAAAGATAATAGAAGAAACGGTAATGTCAACCACCACAAAAAGCGTCAATCAAATAGAAAGAAAGCTGGAAGCCAAGCGCGAGGAAAAGGGCTTCCGTTCATTGGTAATAGCGGACGTACACGATTATGTAAATGTGAGAAGTATTCCCAGCGAGGAAGGAGAAATTCTCGGAAAGCTTTACGACGATTCGGTAGGAGAGTTTATCTCCGAGCAGGACGGATGGTATGAGATATCTTCCGGCAGCGTAACTGGATTTGTGAAAGCGGAATACTGCGTAACGGGCGACGATGCGGTAGAACTTGCAAAGAAGGTCGGCACCAGAATTGCGACGGTGACAACAACAACTTTAAAGGTTCGCGAGGAGCCCGGAATGGACGCGGTTGTTTTAGGGCTTGTTCCCATTGAGGATCAGCTTTTGGTAACGGAAGAGCTGGACGGATGGGTAAAGGTAGATATAGAGGAAGGTTATGGATACGTTTCAACCGATTATGTAACCCTCTCAACTGAGTTTGTAAAGGCGGAGTCAAAGGCGGAGGAAGAAGCCAGACTGGCGAAGGAAGCGGCGGAGCGAAAAGCGGCTCAGGAAGCGGCGGCAAAGGCAAGAAAGAAATCCGCATCTTCGTCCTCAAGCAAGGGAAGCGCTCCCGCGCCGGTAATCACATCGGGAAGCGGCAGCGAGCTGGGAGCGGCGGTTGCAAATTATGCCTGCCAGTTTGTGGGAAATCCTTACGTGTGGGGCGGAAGCAGCCTTACAAACGGTACGGACTGTTCAGGTTTTGTAATGAGCGTGTACAAAAACTTTGGGGTCAGCCTGCCACATTCATCGTCGGCCGACAGAAGCGTCGGTTCGTCGGTGGGCGGTCTTGACAACGCGCAGCCGGGCGATATCGTTTGCTACTCCGGCCACGTGGGAATTTATGTAGGAAACGGACAGATTGTCCATGCTTCCACGGCAAAGACGGGAATCATTGTTTCCAACGCAAATTATCGTTCCGTGCTTTCCGTAAGAAGAATTTTCTAAAAAGGTTTTTAAGGGAAAAATTCATATGAACATATGCAGGGCTGTCGCGGAGTGCGGCAGCCTTGTTAATTATGCGCAAGGGTGCGGAAGGAAATTTGTTGCTAGCGCAACTATGCGTTGGAGAGTGAAGGAAATTTGCTGTCGGCGCAGCACGCACTCCGTGCGGCGGGCAGAAGCGAAAACTTACCTACTCGATTGAAATCTCTCCATGGAAAAATGTGGACATCCAACATAGAATTCAGTATAATGTGGAAAGATACAAACAGGAGGAAAACCACATGGAAGTTGTATTGCAGAACTTAACCAAGAAATTCCCCAGCCGCGACAGGAAAAACCGCGGGGAAGTGACTGCCGTCAATGATTTTACCTTTAAAATCCCCGATGGAAAGCTGATTGGACTTCTGGGGCCTTCCGGATGCGGAAAGAGCACCACGCTCAATTTAATAAGCGGTCTGCAAAAGCCCACCGATGGCAGGATATTTTTTGGCGACGACGATGTGACGGATTTGCCTCCTGAAAATAGGGGGATTGGACTTGTTTTTCAAAATTATGCCCTTTACCCGCACTTGACGGTAAAGCAGAACATTTTGTTCCCGCTGCAGAATTTAAAGGGAAAGGACAAATTGTCCAAAACGGAAATGTTGGAAAAGGCCCTTGAAGCCGCTAAGCTTGTCCAGATTGAGGAGTTGATGGAGCGCAGGCCGGGGCAGCTTTCCGGCGGGCAGCAGCAGCGGGTGGCAATTGCCCGCGCGCTGGTGAAAATGCCGCGTGTGCTTTTGCTGGACGAGCCCCTCTCCAACCTTGACGCCCGCCTCCGCCTGCAGACGAGGGAGGAAATCAGGAGAATCCAGAAGGAGACGGGGATTACGACGATTTTTGTTACTCACGACCAAGAGGAGGCCATGAGTATTTCCGATATGATTGTGGTTATGAAAGAAGGGGTGGTACAGCAGATTGGAAAGCCTCAGGAGGTTTACGACAGCCCCGCCAATTTGTTTGTGGCAAAATTCCTTGGAACGCCCCCTATCAATATTTTTGACGGGCGGATAAAGGGGGAAAAGCTGTATATCGGCGAGGACGCCGTTTTGAATGTAAAGGGGTTAAGCGACAGGGAGGTTTATGCGGGAATCAGGCCGGAGGGATTTTTGCTTCGGAAGGACGGCTCTCTTCGCTGCGAGCTTTCCGGCGTGGAGGTTATGGGAAGGGATATCAGCGTGCTTTCCACCCATAAAGCCTCCGTAAATCCCACAATCCGGGCGATTATTGGGACGGAAAATCCAATCAGCCTTGAAAATCTCTCCGCAAGATTTGACCTTGCGCCCCACAAGGTGTTTCTTTTCGATAAGGAGACGGAGGAGAGAATTTCTTTTGACGGGCAGACGGGGGCGCGGCTATGACGGATAAGAAAAAAGCAGGCGGCGCGCCCCGCAAATTATTTTTGGATAGCCTTAAAGACAGCGGCTTAAAGGGCTGGCTTTACCTCTTGCCCGCGATTCTTTTTCTGGGCGTTTTTATGGTGTATCCGCTGATTGACGTTTTTGTTTATTCCTTTGAGGAAGGGT
>JAMPGS010000067.1 GCA_023663815.1 Clostridium sp. | reverse complement strand
CGAGGCCCACAATCTGGTGGAGCGGGGCCGGGAAATGTACAGCGCGCTCCTGCGAAAAGAAGATTTTCTTATATTAAAAAGAGCGGTAAAGGAGTATGACGCAAGGCTTTACCGACAGTTAGAGCGGTGCAATAAGGAGCTTCTTGCTTTAAAAAGGGAATGTGAGACGTATATTTGTTTGGATGAAGGGGATGCCGCGCCTTTTATGGCGGCCCTCACACGGCTTGCGTCGCTGATGGAGGATTATCTTGAAGAGCATGAGGAGAGCCCGGTGAGGCGGGAGATTCTTGAATTTTATTTTGAAGTCTCCCATTTTCTTTTTATCAATGATAAGCTGGACGAAAATTATGTGACTTACACTCAATTGGAAACGGACGGGGGATTTTCCATTAAGCTGTTTTGCGTGAATCCATCCGCGAATTTGCGGGAGTGCATGATGCGGGGGCGAAGCGCTATTTTATTTTCGGCAACGCTGCTTCCCATTCAGTATTATAAGCGGCTTTTGGGAGCGGCAGAGGGGGACTATGAGGTGTACGCTCATTCTGTTTTTGACGCCCGGCGGAAGGGCCTATTTATTGCAAACGACGTCACCAGCAAATATACCAGACGCTCGGACGCGGAGTATTTTAATATCGCATCTTACATTCATGAAATTACCTGTCAGCGGGAGGGAAATTATATGATTTTTTTCCCATCACACGCGTTTTTGCAGCAGGTGCACGAGGCGTACAATAGCTATTATCTGGACGATTCACGGGAAGAATGTCTTGTTCAGGAGGAAAACATGGACGAGGAGAGCAGGGAGCGGTTTCTTGCCAGCTTTGCCCCCGGCCGGAAAAAGTCGCTGTTGGGCTTCTGCGTGCTTGGGGGAATTTTCAGCGAGGGAATCGATTTGAAAAACGACAGCTTAATTGGAGCTTTGGTGGTGGGGACGGGGCTTCCCATGGTGTGCAACGAGCGGGAGATATTGAAGAAATATTTTGACGGCCAGGGGGACGACGGCTTTGATTTTGCCTACAGATATCCGGGAATGAATAAGGTCCTGCAGGCGGCGGGGCGCGTCATAAGGACGGTAGAGGACGTGGGCATTGTGGCTCTTTTGGACGAGAGATTTCTCACAGCTCCCTATTTGCGGATGTTTCCAAGGGAGTGGAGTGCTTTTGAGAGGGTATCCCTAAATCGGGTGGCCGGACGGGTGGAGCGTTTTTGGGATGAGTGGCTGTAAAAAATTGGAACAAATAGCTGTGAGAGCTTGGGGCGGGCGGCGGCAAGGACGTTTTGAGATAAGCGGCAGCAAGAGAGTGAAATTACAGGCAGCAAGGAAGCTTTGACGGTAAGTGAAGCGAGGAAATTTTGAGATAAACGGCTTTTACAACGGATAACTGCGCAGGATTTTGGCATGTGGATAACTTTCACATGCGATTTTATTCCCTTTCTTGTGATTTTGCAGGATTAAAAGGGAAAAATGAGGGAAATTGTCAGATAATGCAGGAATTAAAGGAAAATGACGTCGTTTTTAGAAGAAAAAAGTAAACAGGTTGCGTAAAATGACACATATGTCATTGTGGATAACTCTGTGGAAATTGGGGATTTCTTTGTTTTTAACTGCCTTTTTGATGATTGGTTTGTAGTTAATTATTGCAGGAAGGAAATTCAAAAGTTTAAAAAATACTAATTAAGTCAACAGAAAAGGAGAAAAAATTGACTAGATAGGACAACTTATCTTTATTGGAAACCGCAGGCGGTTTGCAAAGCGAAAGTATATGTAGGTTTGTCAAGGCGAAAGTATCTTTATATTGCGCAAAACACCGGCATGGCGTAATATTAAATATAGAAGTAAATTTTTTTGAGGAGGATATTTCAATGAGGATATTGGACACAAAATTTGTCCGCGGCTTTATTAAAATGGCGGACGACGGGTTTCAGCAGGGGTGGCATGAGAGAAACGGCGGAAATTTATCTTACCGCTTAAAACCGGAAGAAGTGGAGGAAATCAGGCCAAGATTGAGCGAGGGCAGCGGGTGGATGCCCATTGGCGCAAGCGTTCCGGGACTGGTCGGGGAGTACTTTTTGGTAACGGGAAGCGGCAAGTATTTTAGAAATATTATTGTGGACCCGGAGGCGTGTCTTGCGATTATTGAGCTGGACGACAAGGGAGAAAATTACCGCCTACGCTGGGGACTGGTGGAAGGCGGCGGGCCTACCAGCGAGCTGCCCACCCATCTTATGAACCATGAGGTGAAAAAGCGGGTGACAAACGGAAAGCATCGCGTGATTTATCATGCCCATACCACCAATATTATTGCGCTGACCTTTATTCTTCCCTTGAAGGATGAGATTTTTACAAGGGAGCTCTGGGAGGCCGCCACGGAATGTCCGGTAGTGTTCCCGCAGGGCGTAGGCGTGGTGGAGTGGATGGTGCCCGGAGGCCGTGAAATTGCAATAGAGACAAGCAGGCTGATGGAGCAGTACGATGTGGCGATATGGGCCCATCACGGAATGTTTTGTTCCGGGGAGGACTTTGATTTGACCTTTGGCCTGCTTCATACGGTGGAAAAATCAGCCGAGATTTTAATTAAGATTTATTCGGTAGTGCCAAGGAAGCTTCAGACCATTACGGCAGAGAATTTTAGGGCTGTGGGAGAAGCTTTCCGCGTGACGCTTCCTGAGAAATTTTTGTTTGAGAAACCGGATTTTGAAATCGGAGGCGAGGTGGTTCCGGTTCCCGTAGTTCCTGAAAGCTAGAGAAGAGACCGAAAGCTAAAGAAGAGATAAGGAAAACCCCCGGAAATTCGGAATGTAAAAGTTCCTTTCCGGGGTTTTTTGCCTCTCTGACTGCGAAATCAGCAAATACATTTTTGAATAAAGCCGTCAACAATATCCAAAACCGTGGAAGTCCAGAATTCCGGCCCGCCGTGGTCGCAGCCCTTCATGAGATAAAGCTTTACGTCCTTGCCGCATTCTTTCAACCGGCGGTAGAGAATGACGCTGCCCTCGCAGTTTACAACGCGGTCCTTTGTGCCGTGGAAAATAATGGTGGGCGGAACGACGGTATCTTCTGTGATATTGCACTCCACGGAAAGCTTTCGTTTAAGTTCCAAATTGTCGCGCAAATCCACATGTCCCATTACCATGCCTTCCGGGCTGTCCGGCTGACAGTGGGTAATCTGGATTGGGTTGGAATCGTCGTTCATGATGCTGGTGCTCCCGTAATAGTTGACAATGCCTTTTACCTTTGCGGTGACGCCCGGAAAAAGATTGCTCTCGCTGTCATCGTCGAGGATACCTGCAAACATTGCGGTATGCCCGCCGGAGGAGTCGCCGGCAACGACAATCTGCTCAGGATTAACGTGGTATTCTTTTGCATTTACCCGCAAAAAGCGTATGGCGTTTCTGGCGTCCATAATCTGAGCGGGAAAAGAGGCGATTCCCGAATGACGGTACTCCACAATCGCCGCCACATAGCCCCGCGCCGCAAGCTTGGACAGCGCTGGAACCTGCGCGTAGACGTTCTGCGGCATCCATGCGGAGCCCTGAACAAATACCACGCAGGGACACACCATTTCTGGCTGGTTGCGGGGAGTAGGCAGCAGCAATTGTAAATGCAGCTTTACGCCGTCTATCTCGGCGTACTCCACATTTGGGACATACATAACGCCTATCTCGTCGCCGGTGGTGGGAATCACCTGCGCGCCCTCCACCTCCTCCAGAAATTCGGGAATTTCCTCATAAGTCCATTCTTTTACTTCCATAATATAACCCTCCATTTTTACGAAATGATTTGCAAAGCAGGCTGCCTTTTATTTTTATAAATAAAAGGAGCAGGCTTGCAAGAACAGATACATTTAATTATATTATAGAAAAAATAGCGCCGCTTGTCCATCTGCAAGTAAAATGCGCTTAGCCTATTTACAAATAAAATATACTTTTCCTATTGACATAGTAGGAATTAAGAAATATAATAAATCAATAACTTCGCAGGCGGCAGCCAACTCCTGCCTACAGCCGTCGATATCCATGGCAATTGTCAAACTTTTGTGGCAGTCAGCCGATATTTGCAATCAGCCATCCAATATCTGTAAGCAGCCGTTTGGCGCTCCTTGCGGAAATAAAATAAGGGGAGAAAATTATGAGTCACATTAAGGAAAGCGCACTGGAACTGATAGGAGGAACGCCGCTGCTTCGGGCGGCAAGATACGCAGGAAAGGCCGGAGTGAGTGAGGCGGATATTCTTGTAAAGCTGGAGTACTTAAATCCCGCCGGTTCCGTAAAGGACAGGATTGCCCTTGCAATGATTGAGGATGCCGAGAGGAAAGGACTATTGAAGGAGGGAGCGACCATCATTGAGCCCACCAGCGGGAACACGGGGATAGGGCTGGCGATGGTTGCGGCGGTGAAAGGATACAAAGCGGTACTGACCCTTCCCGACACTATGAGCGTCGAGCGGAGAAATTTGCTAAAGGCCTACGGCGCGGAGCTTGTGCTCACCGAGGGGGCAAAGGGCATGACAGGGGCTATAAAGAAAGCGGAAGAATTAAATGCGTCGATACCCGGCTCGGTGATTTTGGGCCAGTTTATAAATCCCGCGAATCCGGCGGTACACAAAGCAACGACGGGGCCGGAAATTTGGGAGCAGACGGAAGGAAAAGTGGATATTTTTGTGGCCGGAGTGGGAACAGGGGGAACGGTTACAGGCGTTGGGGAGTATTTAAAGGAAAGGAATCCAGAGGTTAAGATTGTGGCGGTTGAACCGGCCAAAAGCCCGGTGCTTTCCAAGGGAACGCCGGGAGCCCATAAGATTCAGGGAATCGGGGCCGGATTTGTGCCCGAAGTGCTGAACACGGAAATTTACGATGAGATTATCGCCATTGAAAACGAGGACGCGTTTACGGAAGGGAGAGCCTTTGCGGTGAGCGAAGGGATTCTGGTAGGAATTTCTTCCGGCGCGGCGTTGAAGGCCGCATGTATTTTGGCAAAACGCCCAGAAAACAAGGGAAAAACCATAGTTGCCCTGCTTCCCGATTCCGGCGACAGATATTTATCGACGCCGCTGTTCGGGGACTAATTAGAGCCACATCAGCCTGTACGCGAAAGCAGCCAATCAAGGATATCGTCAATCCATGTACGAGAGCAGATAATCAAAGATATATCAATTTGTACGCGAAAACAGCAATCAAGAAAATCATCAGCCTGTACACAAAAGCAAAAATGTGGTAAAATTACAATGGCCGGCAGGTTCTGCCGGTCATAAAAAATAAGGAGGCGCAGAGTATGTGGGCGTACGAAAGTGTATTTTATCAGATATATCCCCTTGGTTTTTGCGGGGCGCCGTTTGAAAACGACGGAGTTTTGGAAAGCAGGATTTTGAAGGTGGAGGAATGGATTCCTCACATGAAAAAGCTGAATGTAAACGCGGTTTACTTTTCACCGATATTTGAATCCGATACCCATGGATACAATACGCGGGATTACAAGAAAATAGATATGCGGCTTGGCACTAACGAGGACTTTAAGCGGGTGACGGAAAAGCTTCATGAAAACGGAATCAAGGTAGTGCTTGACGGTGTGTTTAATCATGTGGGCAGAGGCTTTTACCAGTTTCAGGACGTGATTAAAAATAGGGAAAATTCCCCTTATTTAAACTGGTTTCACATCAATCTTGGGGGAAATTCCAATTATAACGACGGCCTTTGGTATGAGGGGTGGGAGGGCAACTATGATTTGGTAAAGCTGAACCTCCAAAACGGCCAAGTGGCGGACCACATTTTAGACGCGGTGAAATACTGGGTGGATGAGTTTGACATTGACGGACTGCGTCTGGACGTGGCGTATTGTCTGGATGAAAATTTTGTGAGGAGACTGCGGAGCTTTACGGAGGGCTTGAAACCGGACTTTTATCTTCTTGGGGAGATGCTTCACGGGGACTACAACCGCCTTATGAACGACAGTATGCTCCATTCTGCAACCAATTACGAGTGCTACAAGGGGCTGTTTTCCAGCTTTAACAGCATGAATATGTTTGAGATTGTCCATTCCCTGATGCGTCAGTTTGGGCCGGAGAATTGGACGCTTTATAAAGGAAAGCACCTGCTTTCTTTTGTGGATAACCACGACGTTACCAGAGTGGCAAGCGTTTTAAATAATGAAAAGCACCTTCCGCTGATTTATGCCCTTTGCTTTGGGATGCCGGGGATTCCCTGTATTTATTATGGAAGCGAGTGGGGTGCAAAGGCGAAAAAGAGCGAGGGCGACCCTGCGCTCCGCGCGTGCTTTGCGGAGCCGGAATTTAATGAGCTTTCTGAATGGATAAGCAGGCTTGCCAAGGCAAAAAGGGAGTCCAAGGCGTTAAATTACGGGGATTTCCGTTCGGTTGTGCTCACCAACAAACAGTGTATTTTTGAGAGAAAAACGGAGGGCGAAAGAGTGCTTGTTGCGGTCAACGCCGACAGCGAACCTTATACGGCCCATTTCGATGCGGGCTGCGGGCTTGCCGAGGATTTGATTAGCGGTAAAACCCACGACTTTGGCGGCGGGAGCACGCTCCCTCCTTACAGCGCCTATTTCTGGAAAATGGAAAGGTAAAAGCGACGGTATATTTCCGCGGGCAGCGAGCCAAGTGGCTGCTTGCGGCGGGGTTTTTGACTTACAGAAAAAGGCACATATCATGTACCGGATATGTGCCCTTTCTGCGTATAAAAAGTTATGGGTTAATCACAAGGGCATAATAGCATTTTTATGGAATAGAATATAGCATTTTTATTTGATTTTTGACAAAATGATTTGACAATTGTTTTTGCCGCAAAATGAAAATTGGCTTATTGCCCGCGGGGATAAAGGAGGAAGGCATGGCAGTAGAAAGACCGGTAAATGAAAAGAAACTCCGCTATATGGAATTTGTCAGCAGGGAAACGGGGAGGTATCATCACACCCACGCGGAGGACATGTACCAATATGAGCTTTTGCAGGCGGGCGACATGAGGGCGATTGAGGAAAGCAAGCATATGTTTTACTCTGAAAATGTAGGCCACTTGTCGGACGATCCTGTGCGGAACATTAAGTATCTTTTTGTGTCGGCTACCACGCTGGCCTGCCGGGCTGCAATCGGCGGCGGTATGGTTACAGAAAGAGCCTACAACATCAGCGATTTGTATATTCAAAAAATGGACGCTCTGCGGACGGTGGAGGAGGTTTTGGCCCTTCATATCGATATGATAACCTTTTACACAAAGGAGATGGCGGAGCTTGACAAAAAGCGCGTCTACTCTAAGCCGGTGATTCTCTGTATGGATTATATTTATAATCATCTGCATGAGCCGATTTCCATACAGGACATGGCGGAACAGGTGAATTTGAGCGCCAGCTATTTGTCAACCTTATTTAAAAAGGAGGCAGGCTGCTCCGTCTTGGAATATATTCTTTCCAAAAGGATGGAGGCCGCCCGGAATATGCTGAAATACTCGGATTACTCCTATGCCGATATCGGCGCGATTTTGGCGTTCAGTTCCCAGAGCCATTTTATCAGGGTGTTTAAAAAGGAGACCGGGTATACGCCGAAGGAGTATCGGGATAAGTTTTTTCATAGCTGAGCGTTAGATAAAGGCGTTTGTAAATAAAATTATATAAATATTTACAACAGGTATTGACAAAACAATATTATATGCCATATAGTATTTACATCACATAATACTATATGGCATATAATATTATAGAAAAGTATAATATAATTAGTGATAAGATAAATTCGCAAAGAGGCAAATATTTATAAAAAGAATTAGCAGGGTATTTGCGGGGTTTATAAATAGGAAAGGAGGAGGACGGCTATGGTATTTAACACAGGAGCGGCGCTTTTGGACGCTATTGTGCTGGCGGTTGTGTCCAGAGAACCGGAAGGGGCCTATGGGTACAAGATAACCCAAGACGTCAGGCAGGTGATAGAGCTCTCGGAGTCCACGCTGTACCCGGTGCTTCGGCGGCTGCAAAAGGACGAATGTCTGGAGGTTTACGACAGGGAATGTGCAGGCAGGAACCGGAGATATTATAAAGCGACGGAGAAGGGACGGCTGCAGCTAAATTTATATGAGAGCGAATGGATTAAATATTCTGCGAAAATTAATCGTATATTTGAGGGAGGAATGAAAAATGAGTAGATGGGAATTCATGAGGCGGCTGGAGGAATTGCTCTTTGACATCTCGCCCAATGAGCGGGAGGAGGCTCTCCAATATTATAACGACTATTTTAACGATGCGGGAAAGGAAAACGAGCAGGATGTGATTAAGGCTTTGGGCTCGCCGGAGCAGGTGGCAAAGATTGTCAGGGACGGGCTTGGCGACGGCAGTATTCAGGGGGAATTCACTGAAAACGGCTTTTCCAGCGGCAGGCCGGAAGCGCAGAATGAATTGATAAAAAGAGAAGCTGTCGGCGGAAGCGCAAGGCAGGACAGCACGCAGACAGAAAATGGCAGCGGGAGCTTCGGACAAAATGCGGGAGACTTTGTGCAAGGAACAGTGGGAGCTGGGCGAAGTTCAGGAAGCTTTGGGCAAGGAGTAACAGGAGCCGGGCAAAATACAGGAAGCTTTGGACAAAGTGCGGGCGGTTTCGAGCAAGCAGCAGGGGCCGGGCAGAATTCAGAAGCTTATGAGAACGGATATAGGCAGGATTCAGGAAGCTTTACGCAGGCAGGCGCGGCGGGAAAGAGCCGGTTTCAGAAAGAAAAGAAAGATATGCCCGTGTGGGCGATTGTGCTGATTGTTCTGGCCTGCATTATCTGTTCGCCGGTGATTTTAGGGCTGGCCTGCGGGCTTTTGGGAGTGATTGTAGGCTTGGCGGCGGCTGTAGCTGGAGTGGTTTTTGGCGTTGGCCTTGCGGCCGTTGTCCTATTTGTTGTGGCGGTTGCTCTTGTGATTGCGGGACTTGGCGTTATCCTTTCCCGCCCGTTTACAGGGATTGGCCTGCTTGGCGGCGGTTTTCTCTGCGCGTCTTTGGGCATCTTGTTTATGCTGCTTACCATATTGATGGTGACCAAAGTTATTCCGGCGATTTGTCGGGGAATTGTCAGCATATATAATAGTATTTGCAAGAAAAAAGGAGGAGCGGCGGCATGAAAAAATTTATGAGAATCAGTCTTATAACCGCAGGGATTTTGGCGTTGGTGGGATTTGTGTTCTGTTTAATCGGCGGAGCGGTGAGCGGGAAAAACTTTCTCATTTCCATGAAAAACGACGCGTATATGGAAAGAAGGCTTGAGGACGCCCGGCGGGTAGTTGAGGAAGTGGAAAGAGAGCTTGGCGTGTCAAAAACAGAGGGCGGCAGCGTGCAAGGCAGCGGCACTCAAAACGCCGATAATTCAAGTTCCGGAACGCAAAACGGAGGCATGCAAGATGGCAGCGTTCAGGAATATCATATTGAAACCGTGGGAATCCGGGAGCTGGATTTGTCTCTGGGAGCAGGCAACTTTATTATAAGCGAGAAAGACGCGGAGGACGGTCTGATAGACCTCTATGTAAGCGGAACGGGCAGATGCGATTATTTTATAAAAGAACATACCCTTCATGTGGAGGGCTTTAAGGGTGTCCACATGATTGGCATCGATGAGCTGAAAAACAGCATTACCCTCAGGATTCCAAAGGGCATGAGCCTTGATGAAGTGGATTTGGAAATCGGGGCTGGAATTATGGATATCAGCAATTTGAGAGCAAGGGAATTGGACGCCATCGTGGGGGCGGGAGAGCTTACGATTAATAATGTTGAGACTGATGATTTTTCCGTGGAAATCGGCGCGGGGAGTCTTGAAGCCGGAGGAATGTACGCGCGGGAAGCCGATTTGGAAGTGGGCCTTGGCAATTGCAGCTATGAAGGAACCATCGCGGGAAGCTTGGATGCGGAATGTGATATGGGAAGCATGGATTTTTTGATAAAAGGAAAAGAGGAGGACCACAATTACGAGATTGAATGTAGAGCGGGAAATATTTACATTAGCGGCTATGAGTTTTCCGGGCTAGCGGCGGAGAAATATATAAACTATAACGCGGCCAGCACCTATGAGCTGACCTGCAACATGGGAAATATCACGCTGGATTTTCAGTGAGAATAATTGAAAAATAGTAATATTTTGAAAAAAATATTGTAAGAAACTAGGAAATACTGCGGGAGATTTTACAGAAAATTTTGTAAGATGGGATATGCGGGGAAAGGAGAGATATGATTACATTAATTGTGTTGTTGATGTTCATGATAGCGTTTATGATAGCCGGGCTATGCTTTCATATAGTGGGCGGCGTGCTGAAGCTGGCGTTTAAGCTCATATTCTGCTTGCCCTGCGCAATTATATGCGCTGTGGCGGGAATTGTCCTGTGCTGTACACTGGTATTGATACCCGTGGGTATCGGCTGCTTTAAGCTGGCGGGGCATCTGCTGAATCCATTTAGGATTTGTGTGCCGTAAAAAGTTTTTTGGGTTGTATTATTTATTCCCGTGAGCAATGAGCCAAGCGGCTGCTTAAATGCCAACTTAAGTTGGCTTTGACATTATGGCGACGCCGCTCTGGCGAGGGGGCAGATACCCCACTTCTTGGGGCGTTATAAATTTGATACTCTGTTGCCTGCGGCGGGGTTTTGATTGTAAGACAGCCGCCGGTTTTCATCGGCGGCTGTGCTGAAAAATAATCTGTATTGAAAAATAATTTTTTATCCGTTATTCATATCGCCTGCGCTGATTATGCGCTGAGCACCGGCATTGAAATACCGTTGATATACATGTAGCAGGCCTTTGTATCGCCATTTTTTCTTATATGTTCCTCAAAGGAGCTGATACTGTGACGGGCAGCGGCAATAGCTTCCTTCTTTTCACAGTTTGCGCGGTTTTTCTTCATTGCGGTGTAAATAGATTCTGCTTTTCTTCCCATTGATAACATTTCACGTTTTGTCATTTTTTCATCCTCCTAAATATTTAGTGTGACTGTTTTATTTTGTTTTTAGTGGAACTTCCGTTTTGTTTTCTGGCCGGTTCCTTAATGTGATTATATATTATCAGAGCATAACAAAACGATATTGCATTTTTATTTGATTTTTGTCACAATTTTATTTCTAGTTATATTTTAGTTACATTTCTTCACAGCACCGTTTTATCCAGTCGATAAAAAAGCTAACTCGCTCTTTATTTTTCTTTAAATAGGAGAGATGGTAGTCAACCGACAATTCCGGGTCGGTGACGGGGATAAAAATACGGTCGCTGTTGTCAAATCGGTAATGCATAGTGATTCTTGTGGAAGTCGTGATAACGCTACTGTTTTGGATAAGCTGGTTATAGATAAAAGCATTGTCATGCAGTTCCAGTTTTGTATCGGGTTCCAATTCCTTCCAAAAATCTTTTTGGCTGTGAAAAAAGGCGCCGCCCACGTAAAGCACCAGAATAGACGCCGGTTTAAGGGCGCGGATTGACACCTCGCTAAGCTTTGCCAGCGGATTGTCTTTTGTGATTGAAAGCATAAAATGTTCATGGATAAGCGGTTTGCTGATAATATCCGGATGTTCTATGCGGCGGAAAGAAATCAGCACATCGCTTTTTTCATTTAATAAGTAGGCCGCCTCGTTTTCAATATCATCGTACAGGCTGGGCTCTAATTCTTTCTCATGCTTTGCATAGGAATACCTTGGCGTAAAATACCACATGGGACCGGGGTCGCAGAAGCCGACTTTTATGGTGGAATCCCTTTTGGCGTGGCTTTGCAGTTCGGATTTTGCACGTTCAAGCTGCTCAAGAATCAGATTTGCGTGCTTTAGCAGTATACCGCCGGCCTCGTTTAATTTTAGCCTGTTCTTATCACGGTCAAAAAGCAGCATATTCAGCTCGGATTCCAGACGTTTAAGCATGGCGCTCAAGGTGGGCTGGGAAATGTGTATTTTTTCCGCGGCCTGCGTCATGGATTCACATTCGGCGATGGCCTTAAATTGTATTAGTTGTGTAAGCTCCATAATCTTCCTCCTAAACGATAGATTTTATCTATTGATTTATTAACAATAAGTATTGGATAAACAAGGTAAAATTAAGTATAGTTTAAGAAAATCAATTAAAATTTAAAAATAAATAATAGATTTATCCTATGATATTTTTTGGAAAAAGTCAAGTTGCCGAAGCTGGAGGGATACGTTTTTTCATATGGATAAAAACAGAATTTTATATTGAAGGGGGAAGGTATAATGGAATTAAGGAAATTTATGGAATCAAAGGCTCCTGCAGAATCAGAAAATCCCATGGGCACGTCGCCCATACAGCGGCTGCTTTTGGTGAATTCTGTGCCGCTTATGTTTTCGTTATTGTTCAGTACGCTTTACAATACGGTGGACAGTATGTTTATAGCGCGGATTAACGAGGAGGCCCTTACAGCGGTTTCTCTTGCGGCGCCGATGCAGCTTTTGATGGACGCCCTTGGAAGCGGCATAGCCTTGGGGCTGAACGCAGCCGTCTCAAAGTCGCTGGGAGAAAAGGACAGGGAAGCGGTGAAGAAAACCGTGTCGGCGGGGCTTTTTCTGGCCTTTTGCGCATGGGGGATTCTTGCAATAGCCGGGCTGACTGCGGTAGAGCCGTTTTTTCGCTGGCAGTCGGGCGGAAACGGGAAAATTGCCGCTTACGGCAGTTGCTATCTTTCTATCTGCATGATTTTTTCTTTGGGAAATATGATACAGTGGGTTTTTGACCGATGCCTAATTGCAACCGGCCATTCCGCGCTTTTTCTTATATCGCTTGGCGGGGCCTCTCTGGTGAATTTGATTCTTGACCCCATTTTTATTTTCGGGTGGTTTGGCCTGCCCGCCATGGGCGTGGCGGGAGCGGCAATAGCAACCATGGCGGGAAAAACCTGCGGAGCGTGCATTGCGCTGTTTTTGAATCTGCATTATAACCGTGAAATTCCAATGCATTTTACGTTTAGGCCAAACCTGCGCTGCCTGCTTAACATTTTGCACGTGGGGACGCCCACGGCGTTAATGCAGGGTCTCACCTCGGCGGCGGGGATTTTGATGAATACCGTGCTTGTTGCGCTTTCGCCTACCGCCGTGGCTGTGGCCGGTATATGCGGACGGATTCAAAATCTTGCCTTGATTGGCGTGCACGGCGTTTGTTTAGGAATAATCCCGATTGTGGCCTATAATTACGGCGCAAAAAAACATAAAAGAATTTTTGAAGCGCTGCGCTGGGGATTAATTGATACCACTTTGATTTTTGCGGCCATGTTTCTTATACTGGAAGTTTTGCCGGAGCAGATACTTTTGCTGTTTAATGCGTCGCAGCAAATGCTGTTTATTGGGGTTCCCGCTATGAGGATTTTGGCGGCAGGTTATTTTATTTCAGTGCCCGCCATTTTAATTTCCCATTTTTTCCAAGCACTTGGACGCGCCGGCTTCAGCATGGTATTGACCGTGGTGCGGCAGGCGGTTTTTCTGTTGCCGTGCGCAATGCTGCTTGCCCGGACAGAACGCGCCGCGGCGGTTTGGTTTGCCTATATTTTTGCGGAAGTTCTGGCCTTGCCGGTGGCGTTGCTTCTATTTAAAAAGGTGAAGAAAACGCTGGAGTCTGTCGCATGAAGATTCTGATGTACAAGGCAAAGTATTAGTATATTGCCAAACATTACAATATCTTGCCTCCATTTTTTTAACGTGCGGTCTCTTGCGGGCCGCGGCAAACGGCGGCCTGCAGGCGTTTACCCATTATATTATGAAAGAAGGCCGGCTTTTTTCATTGCGGGACGCAGGGCGAGATAAACCACCACCGACACAATGGCGGAAGTAACGGCGTTGATGGAGGTGGATGCAATGTTCCATGCGAGGGTCAGCTCGGCGGCGGGCTTGCCCAGAATCACCAGCTTATAAAGGTAGCCCACAAGAGGGTCGAATATCACGTTGAATAAAAGCCCGCCGACTGCGGCCAGCGTCGTCCAAAGCACTACTTTTTTGTGCTCCGGCTCCGAGTTGATTTTGCCGATTTTGTGGGCGATAAGACCGGTAATCAGGCCAATGCAGAGCTTTAATACAAAGGTTTTCGGGGCGTACACCACGTAAACCGGGTCAAGCAAATCGCCGATAGTCATGCCGATAGCTCCGCCAATCCCGCCGTAAAGGCCGCCAAGAAGCAGGGCCCCAAGAACGCAGACGGCGTTTCCAAGATGGATAGAGGTAGCGTCGCCGCCCGGAAGGGGTATTTTAATCTGTAAGAAAGTAAACACTACATAGGATAAAGCGGCCATTAGGCCCGTCATTGCAATTTTTTGAGCTGTCTGATTTTTCATTTGAATTCCTCCTCGTGAATCATTTTTACTCTATTATATGCATATGTGGACTTGTAAAAAGTACCAAATTAAAACTTTTTAACCAGACCAGATAGATATATTAAAAAATTTCTATTGATTTTCTTATTTTTTGTGGTATATTATTTATTGAAACGGGGTATTAGCGCAGCTGGGAGCGCGCAACATTCGCATTGTTGAGGCCACGGGTTCGAATCCCGTATACTCCAGTAAATGTGGTAGGGGAACTCACGAAGTGGAGGATACCTTATCCATTGTGGTAAGAAGGGGCCCACGGAGTGGGAAGATTCCTTATCACCTATGATGAATAAAAGGGCATCTGCCAAGTAGGCGGGTGCCTTATTTATGCGCACGGGCATCCAGAGGAATATGTCAGCCAAGCTGACGGATGCCCAGCGCACGAGTAGGGAAGAAAGAATCTTCTCTACTTGATTGCGCAGGGGTACGGGAGGGTTTTATAATATATTTGGTAAATTAGAGCTTTAAACAGAGAAAAAACATGCAATGCTTTGCCAATATGAAAAATATAATATATAATCAAGGAAAATATATCTTTATATCAAAAGTTATCAAATCGAAAGGAAATGTCAAAAATGAGATATGCGAATCACATATCCGAAGTCATAAATGCATTTTCACCGGAACCGCTAAAAGGCGAACAAATGGATAGATTTTATTGCAGCGATACAATGGAGTATCGCATGAGCGATAAATATAGTTCTCCAATGGAGGATATTTTTGATATCTGTCAGGAGGAGGGGGCGTATAATGCATTTTTACTGCTTGGGCATAAGGGTTGTGGAAAGAGTACCGAATTAAATCGGCTTTCAGCAAAGTTTGCGTCAAAAGGCTATAAAGTAAAAACCATCGTATGCAGTATGGATTTAGATTTGTTTAATATTGTTTATTCCGACCTTTTTATTTTAATGGGAGAGGCTTTGCTGAAAATTGCGGAGGAGTGCGGATGTAAAATCAGCAATAATATTCTCGACGATATTATGAATTTTTGGGATGAAGGCGTGGAAACTTCTATATCGCAGGAAATGGAAACAGCTTCCGTAGAAACAGGAATGTCAGTTGAAACGCCGGGAGTTTTTGTTAAGATTTTGAATGTATTTGCAAAGATAAAAGCGGATTTAAAATTTAATGAAGAAGTAAGAAAAGAATATCGAAAAAAAATAAGTATCCGTTCGAGTGAATGGATGAGATTGCTTAGAAATGTTTCAGAGGAAATAGTTAAGAAAACAGAAGGAAAATCGCCTATTATTATTTTTGAGGATTTGGATAAATTGAATCCGGAAGATGCATGGAATGTGTTTTATAATTATGCGGCAATTCTTTCAGGAATGTCCTTTCCGGTTATTTACACTTTCCCTATCGGCCTTTCTTATGATGCCAGATTTTCAGCGATGGAAGGTTATTTTATCACAAAGACGCTGCCGATGATTAAGATTGAAACCATAGAGGGGCAGCCGTTTCATGACGGCATTAATGTGATACGGCAAATTGTGGAAAAGAGAGCGGATTTAAATTTGTTTGAAGAAAGTGTGCTGGAAAAGTTGATTCAATATACGGGCGGCTCTTTGCGCGATTTGTTTCATGCCATCAATTCGTCGGCTAAAAGAGCGGAGCGCAGGGGAAGCGAGAGCATTTCTATGGAGGATGCGGAAAAAGCATTGGAGGAAGTGAAAACTTCTCTGACAAGACGAATTGAAAAAAAGGATTATGATTTTTTACTAAATATATATAGGGGAAATAAAGAATTGATAGAGGATAAGCAAATGCTGCTGAAAATGCTGCAGGCATCTGTGGTGCTTGAATATAACGGAAAGCGTTGGCATAATGTTCATCCTTTAGTCGCACGTTTTTTTGTTGAACAGGGGTTGGTCTAAAAATGGCGGAGAGTAATCAGGAAGGCTATCAAACGTTAGGGTGGATTATAAATAAATCAGATTCCGGGCTGTTTTTGGTGGCGGCCAAGGAAGAAATTCAGGAAGAAATTGCCGATGTTTATCGGGGTGGCATGATAGGTATTTATGATTGTAGGCGATATCCCGGAGAATATTCTTTTCAAAAGCTAAAAAACTGGATTATGGATTTGAAAGATATCCAGACGGTTTTTATTGTCAATTTTCAGCTTGCAGTGCAAGAAGAACAGGACTTAAAGCGTTTGAATTTCAGCAGAGATATGTTGACAGGTTTGGGGAAGAATCTGATTTTTTTTACGACGCCATATGGAGATGACAAGCTTGCGACCGGCGCATATGATTTTTATTCTTTTATTAAAATTAGAATTATATTTCATGATTATATGTCGGAGGAACGGGAGCGTACTTTGGAGCGGATTTCCCAGCTTGAAAAGAAGGCCCGTCAAAATATTGAGCGGGAGGGGGAATGGAATTCAATAGAGATAAAGGAAAAATTGGCAGAGGCATATTCTTGGATACAAAAGGCAAAGGAGGCCGGAGCTAAGGGCGAATATCAAGAAAGTGCGGAATTATTATTAAAAGTGGGGAGTATCCGTGAGAAGATATTGGGAACAGAGCATTTAGAGACGGTTGCCGTCTATAATGAACTAGCGAACGTGTATGTGGAACTGGGCTTATATGAAAAGGCAGAAAAATTGTGCTGTAAAGTCTTGCAGGTAAGAGAGAAAGCGCTGGGAGAAAGCAATCCTGATACGGTAAAAAGTTATAATGACCTTGCCGCCATATATGGAAAGCAGGGGAAGTATAAGAAAGCAGAAGAATTATATAAGAAGGCGCTTTCGGCCCATGAGAAAATGGCAGGAGAAAAAAATTGCAAAAATAAAGATTTTTCTATGAAGGATAATTTCAATCATGATTCGATACGCAGTCCCAACTGATTTAGAAACTCTAAAAAAACACGAAAATCATATTAGTGAGAGAGAACTGGCTTCTAGCATCAATACCCAAAAAATCCTAGTGATGTTCCACGGGGATATTTTTATCGGCTGGCTGAGGTACAATCTCTTTTGGGACAATACGCCCTTTATGAACATGCTGTATTTTTTGGAAGAATACAGAGGAAAGGGATACGGAAAACAACTGCTAAATTATTGGGAGGAGGAAATGCGGAAAAATCATTATAAGAAAGCGCTCACATCAACCTTATCCAATGAGCGGGCGCAATTTTTCTATAGGAAAAACGGATATGTTGATTGTGGTTGTCTGATGCTGCCCGGCGAGCCGCTGGAAATTATTTTGATGAAAAATATTGATGAACAGTGATTAGAGTTTATCATCAAAAAAGTATCTTTTTTATAAATTGTGCTTTTGTTAAAATCAGGCTACAATAAGTAAAACACCGCAACACGAATTCAGGTTAGTGTAAAATTATAGTTGGCAAAAAAATAAAGGGAAGAAGCCAAAACCTCTT
>JAMPGS010000066.1 GCA_023663815.1 Clostridium sp. | reverse complement strand
GCACAAAACAAGTCATCAGTATGTCATGTTTGCAAAAAATATTTTCCGAATAACCATAAAAAATTGTTGGATTTTTGTTATCCTTATCTCTTGTGAGAAAGGCAAGAAAAACGGCGATTATTTCCGAATTGCCCGCAATGAAAAAGATGAAGCCACCGCCGCCCCATACGCCGCTTCCTCCTCGCAGGGAGATAGCGTTAGCTCCGCCTGAAATATTCGGCTGAAAATCTCCCACAAAACCCGGTTTTTCCTCAGCCCGTTCCCGGAGGCAATAAGACGCTTTACCTGAATCCCCGTCCCCTCGCAAATTAGTCCATACAAGTCGTACAGTTCCCGCGCCATTCCCTGCAGCACGCCGCAGATTAGGGCTTGCGGGGTGAAGTTATCCTCGTCAATCCCGGTGATGCTTCCCCGAAGCTCAGGGTTTGTCCGTGTTCCCCGAAAAGTAGTAGCCACCCTCAACTTATCTAAATCGGCAAGCCCCTGCTCCGCCAGCTTTTCCATCACATCATACTGAGCCTTTTCCTCCCCGCAGGCAGCTAAAAAATAGCTCCTAAAAAAGCTTTCCAAAATTGCGTACGCCCTGCCGCCACACAGCGTCGCCCCCGCAAGAAGATATTTCCCGTCAAGATAAGGCCGCGCCTCGATTCCCGGCGCTTTAAAGTACTGGTCTGACAAAACCGAAATCTGCCCTCCCGTCCCCATATTTACCAGAAGGGTATCCTCCTCCATTCCCACCGCCCCAAGAAAACCGGCTTGATTGTCCCCAATCGCTGCTGTCACGGGAATCCCCTTATATCTTCCAAGTATTTCCAGCTTTTTTGTGACATCCGGCAAAATAGCAGGATTTACGCCCGTCTCCACAAGGGTATCCCGCAAAAATTCTCCCTTTTTTCCGTCAAAAAATCCAAGGCTGTCGGCCATGCTCACATGCAGCAAAGGCGCGCGCCGTCCTGTCAAAACCATGCCAAAATAATCCGCTATCGTACACAATGCCGCGCCCTCTTCCGCATCGGTTTGATTTTTCTTAAGGTTATACAAGTGCGTTACCAGCCCATAGCCGGAGGCAGCCGTCACCTTGCTTTTATCATAAATTTCTTCCGCCAGACTTTTGCCGCCAGGCTCCGCAAGATTCCCGCGGCCGTCCTGCCATGTATAAAGGGGACTGATACATTTTCCCTTTTTATCCACATATAAAATCCCGTGCATCTGCCCGGTCAGTCCGATAGAGCCCGCTTCCTCACACGCTTCAAGCAGCTCCTCCAGCAGACGCCCCGCCTTTTCCACTATGAGCTCCGCGTCCTGAATACGCTCCCACTCGCGGTCTGTTTTTATAAAACTTCCGTTTTCAACGGTTTTCGACAAAAGCGTTTTCCGGCTCTCCGCATCAATCACAACGCCGCTAATAGTGGTTGTTCCTATATCGATTCCGATTGCCTGCATTTTTGATTCCCTCTCCAACTGACGCTATACCTTGCTAACTAGCAGTCTCTCTTTCACGCTAACATTCCACTTTGCAAACTGGCATAACACTTTTTACACTGATATTTCACTTTACAAACTGGCATGACGCTTTTTACACTGATATCTCGCTTTGCAAGTGATATCCCTGTCTTTTATATTACACGCCTTGCAAGCCAACACTACAGCTTTTAAGTCAACATTCCAACTTCTCACTTTAAATTATACGGACGACTGCCTATCCGGTCAACACAATTCCTTTTTTCAAGCTCATTGCAGGCCCGCAATCAAGCAGGAAAAGTTTCTCTCCCGCCCCGCCGCGCAGGATGCGCGCTGCACCAGTGGCAAATTTCTTTCCGTACCCCTGCGCATAAAAAAACCGGAAACATCCCAAAAGGAACATTCCCGGTCTTTTCCGCAATTTATCTTGCGCTCTCTACCCCCCCCGAAAATTATTTCTAAAGACGGAGGGAGATTCCCCCTCCACGCTCTTAAACACCTTCGTAAATACCCGGTAATCCCGAAAACCAACTTCGCCGGATATCTCGGATATACTTTTTCCAGTGGAGGCCAAAAGCGTTTTGGCTCTATCCATGCGGAGTTTCGTCAGATAGTCATGATATTTCATTCCCAGCTCGTTCTTAAAAAGTTGACTGATATAGGAGGAATTCATGTGAAACTCTTCCGCCATGCTCTGGAGTGAAATATCCTCCGCCAGATGCTTTGAAAGCCAGCCCGCAAGTTGGAAAACCAGCTTATCTTCCCTGTCCTCCGTGTTCTCGCACTTGTTTTGAATCAGCTTTAGCTTGATACTTTCAATCACCTTTCCAAATTCGGCAAAATCCACGGGCTTTAAAATATAATCGGTGATTTGAAGCCGCAGCGCCTCCCGGCAGTAATCGAATTCGTCGTAGCCGCTGACGATGATACAGGCGCACTCCTTGTTCTGCTCCCGAATCAACCGCAACGCTTCCAAACCCGACATGACGGGAATATTGATGTCCATAATAATAATGTCCGGTTTGTAGGCTTTGGCCTGATTGACCGCCATCACCCCGTCGCAGGCCTCGCATACCACCTTACAGCCGTAGGCTTCCCAGTCAAAAAGCCGCTTAAAGCCCTCCAAAATCGTCACCTCGTCGTCCACAAGCATCACCTTGAGTATATTTGCCATACCATCCCCCATTTACGGCGGCTTGCGCAAGCCAAGCCGCCGCTTTTGTTTTAATTTGTATGCCGGACACCATGCTGGCCGTTGAAAGCCCGCCAAGCTACAGCTTTTATTTCAAATACCTTTTACGCTTCCCGCATCAAGGTCACCTTCACCGCTCCTGAGGAATGTCTCCCTTCCAGCGATACCTCGACGATGAATTCCAGCTTGCCTTCCATATATAAATCCGTGTTGAACTCAATTTCCGCCTCGGCCTTTGCGCCGTACAAATTATTTAAAGGAAGTGAAAATGCCCTTCCGTTCACCGTCTCAACTCCCGCGGGCATATAAACGCTAATTTTAGCCCACTGCTGCTGACGCATGGTATGGGAATTGGTAACGGTCACCTTTACCTTGCGGTTCTCGCCCGCCTTAAAGAATACGGAACCCTCATAGTCTACCATAATATTGAAGGCCGGGAAAGAATAGCGGACCACATAGGGCGATAGGCTGCACAAATCCTTGATGGGAAGGGCTTCGTCCTTGCCGTTTCCGTTGATTCTGTGAAGATAATCCGTGGTTTTCCTGCAATAAAGGGCGTCTCCCTCTTTACATTCAATTGTCATGCCGCCCTCTGCAAAGATATCGCAGATATCCTGTCCCAAGAATCCGGGCACGGCCTTCATCACTCGCTCTGTCAGCTCCGTTACAGTCTCAGGAACCCAAATCCCGCGGCTGGTCTTGTCGATGCAAAGGGTTGCAATCTTGTCGTCAAGGGGAGCCGTCCACTTTTCGGGAAGTCCCGATGCGCCGGAGATAATCCCAAGAACCGCCCCTAAAGTAGCGCAGGTGCAGTCTGTGTCCTCGCCGCAGGCCACCGCCATGCAAAGGCTCTTTCCAAAATCATCTTCGCCGTAAAGCCAGCCCGCAATGGTGAAGGCCACGTTTTCGGGAGCGTCAAAGCCCGGCGCGCCCACTTCCATGCCTTCGTTTCCTTCCACGGGTATCTCCTGCAGGGTTACGCCCTGAATACCAAAGGTGCCCGGCGCAACATTATGAATCTGCCTGCGGGCCTCCTTAAATTCCACATGGTTGTCGTAACATTCCATGGCCTTGCGGATTGCCTGCGCCGTCTTTCCATCCTCTGGAATGTAGGAAAGGGCAATGTCAATCAACTTTCTCTTATCACTTTCCACAAAAGCCGCGCTCTGAAGGGCCGCAAAGAAAATTTCCCCGTACATGCCCTCGCCCTCATGGTCCACAATGGCGTCCTCATAAGCATAGCGCGCCGCCAGCTCAGGATTGCCGGGAGCAAGACAGGCCCATATCTCCGAACGGATATAGCATCCGCAGCTATCCTTATAGGTGTTGTCAACAAGGCCGCTGAGAGGGGGCTGCAGTCCCGCCCGCAGATTCGCCTTGCCCGTTCCGTATTCCACCCAATTGGGAATTACATAGGAAAGCCAGTATTCTCCCAAAATCGAAGCGTTTACATTCCTCCCGTAACGCTCCACGGCCGCCAGCCAAATAATCTGCAAATCCAAATCATCGTTGGGGGGAGGCCCCATGGACAGGTCTTGGGTATAGAAGGAAATGTCGTTTATCTGACGCAGCCCCTCAAAAGGCGCGCCCAGCACTCCTCCGATGTTTTTTCCCGCCCAGCAGCCCATCACTTTGTCCTTGTAGGTTGCAAAATCAAGTCTCATTCTTCTACGTCCTCTCTTTCTATGTTGTTTTTTATAACTAATATTACCGTGACGCCGCCCTCCGGGTTGTCCTGATAAGACAATCCCGCTGTGTCAGGATAATATATTTTCAACCGTTTCTGCACGTTTACAATGCCGATATGCTTATCCTCCGTGCCGGTTTTTTCGGCGTCCTTCTCCGCGTCCTGCAGCACGTACTCCAAGCGCTTTTTTGCCTCCGGGGACATTCCGGCCCCGTTATCGTAAACCTTAATCACAATATTTTCTTTGTCCTGTTCGTCCCGGCGCACCGAAAGCCTGATAGTCCCCCGGTAGCCCACCTGCCGAAGCCCATGCATGACGCTGTTTTCCACCAAGGGCTGCAAAATAAAGTTGGGCATCTCCACGGAAAGGAGCGTCTCGTCAATCTCGTATTCGCAGTTTAAAGTCGGATAACGGTAGCGCATCAGGTTCAAGTAAGACTGAATCAAGCGTATCTCATGATGGACGGATACCATCTCCGTGTCCGCGTTTACGCTCAGCCGGAAAAAATGCACCATCTGCATAATCATGGCCGCCACTTCCTTATCCCCGTTCAGCTCCGCCTTAATTCTTATGGTATCCAATGTATTGTAAAGAAAATGGGGATTAATCTGGTTTTTCAGGTAAAGAAGGGAGGTTTTTTGCTGCTTTAGCTGCGCTTCCTTCAAGCGGATTTTTCCTTCATATTCCGATTCTATCAGTTGGTTTAAGGTATCCATCATTTTGTTAAAGGAGGCCATCAGCCTGCCGGTCTCGTCCTCCGTGGTGACCACAAACCGCCTTCCCATATCCTTCTGATTAAAATGGGCCATGGAATCCGACAGCTCGGTGAGAGGCCTTAAAATCTTTCTGATATTCCGCCCCGTCAAAGCCACGGCAACCGCCAGCAGCACCAAAAACACCGCGACAGTCATTCCTGTAAAACGCATGGCGTCCATCCCTATCAGCCCCATTTCCTTACTTGTCATCAGCACAAGGCCGCTGTAATCGGATTTCTGATAGGCAATCAGATAATTTTTACCGTTCCACTTTTCCTGAAAAACGCCGGAATTCCCCCGAAGCCGGCCGTGAATCTCCGGATGCAAAGCTTCTATGTTCTGCCCCAGATACTCCGCGTCCTCGGAGCACACAATTTCCCCCTCCTCCGTGAGCAGCGTGTAGGCCACGTCTTCATATAAATAGTCGTTGAGGGATTCCCTGATTTTTTCCATATTGGTAATCAGGACAATATGCCCGATAGGCTCGTAGGGAGAAAAGCTCCGAATCACCCGCACCAAATAAATACAGTGCTTTTTATAGGCGTCCTCCATGCGGCTTATGCTGTAGCGCATAAAATCCGGCTGAGTTCCCACTACCATCCTGCACCCGGAAAGGCTTCTTTCCCTCCCCTCCCATTCTTCCATCCGCTCCAAAAAGCCGGCCATCTCATAGTCTTTTCGCTGGGAGGAATCCAAATTATCCTGCCAAAAAATCAGGGAATCCAGATTAAAAATGAAAATTGAGTTGATATCCTCCCGGATACTGATAAGGGAGGTGTAGCGTTTCTTTAAATATTCCACGCTGTCAAGCTGCTGCGAATATTCATAACTGTCGTATTCCCGCAGTATCTCCTGCGTCCGCTCGTCCGAAAAGGTAATCATGGAAACCCTTCCCATATCCTTCAGCTTATTGTCAACGGAGCTTAAGGTATTGGAAATATACACATTCATTTTTTCCTTTTCGTTACCCATAATATATTGATAGTTAATTCCCACCGCGGCAAAAATTAAGCTGACGAAAACAAGCAGGATAATCCCCGCGTTCGTCCATATGATTCTTGTACTCAGGCTTTTCCTTATACGGAAAATAATGGAAACATTTTCCATAAGCATTTCTCCTGACCGTAAAACTATCCCTTTACAGCTCCCTGAGTTAATCCTTCAATCAGGAACCGTGAACCGAAAAAGTAAAAGACTGCAATGGGGCTTAAGCAGACCACAAGCGCCGCATACATAACCTCCAGCGGGAACCCTTGCACGCCGGCCGTCTGGGTAAATCGCAGGGGCACTACAGAAATAGGCTGCACCGAAGTATCGTTAATGAAAATCATCGCCATCTGCAGCTCGTTCCACGCGTTTAAGAAGGTTTGAATCAAGACGAAAGCCAAGCCCGGTATGGCAATAGGCATCATAATCTGCGTAAAAATCTTTCCTTTGCTTGCCCCGTCGATTCTGGCGGATTCCATCACCTCGTTTGGAAGCGCATCAAAGTAGTTTTTCAGCACCATCAGATTAAAACAGCAGTTCAGCGTCGCATAGGGAAAAATCAGCGAAAAAGGCGTGTTATTCAGGCTAAGTCCCTTTACTATCTGGAACAGCGGGAAAATCAGCGCGGAGGTGGGAATCATCATCCCCGCAAGGAGCGTATAATAAATCGTCTTTTTAAAGGGAAAATTCAGCTTTGAAAACGCAAACGCCGCCATGGCCGCCACCACGGAAACAATCAGGAGGGTACCGAACACCACCACTAAGCTGGTGAGGAAGTTGGGCCCTAAATCCACCACCTCAAAAACCCGCACATAGTTGTGCGCTCCATCCCCCTGAAAAGAGCGAATCAGCATAAGCACCAACGGAAATAAGGCAACCGCTGTGCCGAAAACACAAATAATCTGTCCGCATATCTTAAATAATAACGATTTTCTCATCAGCCAGCCAACTCCTTATCTTTATCATTTCTATAATAAAACTTCAACTGTATCAAGGTAATTATCATTGCAATTAAAAACATCACCACCACAATGGTCGAGCCCAGCCCCTGTTTAAACAGGTTAAAGGACTGGCGATATATGTAGGTGGAGAAAAATTCCGTGGCGTAATTGGGACCTCCTTTCGTCAGCACGTAAGGTAAATCAAAGCATTTCAGGGAGCCAAGCATACCCATGATAAACAGGGTGTAGTGCGTTCCTCTAAGCAGCGGGAAGGTAATTTTTGTAAACTGCTGTATCTGCCCCGCCCCGTCGATAACCGACGCTTCATAGAGGTCTTGGGGAATGTTGAGCATATTGGCATAATACATCAACATACTGTAGCCCGTCCACTGCCAGATATTAACGCAGATTACGCAAAATAAGGCCCATTTAGGGTCCGCAAGCCACTGTTGGCAAAGTCCGTCCAGATGCAAAAAACGCAGGAACACGTTCAAATATCCCCTGTTCGTCTCAAATATCTTGGAGAATACATTTCCTACAATCGCCGGGGTTGCGATAACCGGCATATAGAGGATAATGCGGTAAAAAGAGGAAAATCTCAATCTTCTAATAAAAAAGTTGGCGAATATAAGACCCAGAAACGCCTGTATGATAATCGTAAACAACGCAAATATCACAAAGTTTTTAAGCACCTTTAAAATAATAGGGTCGTGAAACACGGTTTTATAGTTCTCAAATCCCACAAAGGTCTTTTCTATATTAATGCCGTTCCAGTCGTAAAAGCTGATATAAAAATTATAACAAATCGGATAGACAACAAATATTGAAAAGAGGAGTACGATTGGCAAAATGAATAAATAATCTGTAAAGGATTTTTTCAATACTCTTTCCTCCATTTCAGCTTAATTTCTTTTTAAGGAAAGACGCCCCTCCCCGGCCGGAAGAGGCGCCCTCCTTATGATACAACAACAAATTTAACAGTTAATTTCTTATCTTTTATCTTGCCTGTGCCTGTGAAGCCGCTTCAATGGCAGCCGCTGCATCCTCCGGCGTCGCGTCTCCTAAAGCAAGAACTGTAAGCTGGTCGGAAATAACCTGCTTCAAATCTGCGTAAGCCATCTCGCGGTAGCCGCCGATATTGGTCTGAGCCTGCTCAACGATGTAATCCAGATTAGCCTGTCCGTCTTCGCTCATACCCGGAATCGCAAGAACCATATCTTTTCTGGACGGGCAGTACTGTAAATACTTGCCAACAAGGATATCCTGTCCTTCATGAAGCAAGAAGTCTACAAACCTCCAAGCCGCTTCCTGATTCTTGGAATTATTGTTGATGCAAAGGCAAACGTCAACTGATGCAGAAACCGGGCAAGGCTTTCCGTCGTTGTTCCAATCCATCAGGAAAATGTCATGGTCTGAATCCTCGGAATTGAACACTACTTCATGGTCGGGATCGCTGTCCACATAAACGCCTGCCGCCCAGGAACCGTTCTGAATCATAGGAATACTTCCCTCTTTCTCAAACAAATCAGAAGTATCGTTGTACACGCCTACGCCAAGGGCTCCATCTTGGAAAATGCCGTCCGTAAAGCAGGACTGCCAAATACGGAAGGATTCCACCAAATCAGGGTCTGTAAAAGGCGTCTCGCCTTCAATTGCGGAGTAGAGCTTTTCAGGATTGATGTCGTTTGCTATGCTCATCCATGTGTCAATGTTAATCCAAGCGTCTTTTGCGCCAATGGTAAGGGGATACTGTCCGTTTGCCCTTAAGGTGTCGGCTGCTTTCTTTAAATCGTCATAGTTCTTGGGTATTTCCGCCACGCCGTTTTCTTTCAGCATCTTAACGTCCGCCCAAGTATAGCCTGCATAGGTAAGTCCCAAAGGAAGTCCGTAATAATGTCCGTCCTCATTGAGCAAATCCATACAGAAATCTATGTATTGATCCTGCCAGCCCGCTCCCCATGTTTCCTCTGCAAGAGGCGTTAAGTCCACTTCAAAATCACGGAATTCTTTGATGGTAGCGCCTGTCTGCATACCAAACACGTCCGCGCCCTCGCCGCTTGCCATATCGATTTTTAATTTCTCTACATGGTCGGTATAAGGCATAAATACATGATTTACTTTAATGTCGGGATTTTGCGCTTCAAAAGCGGCGATAACCTCGTCGATGGGAGTTCCCTGTCCGGGATTCCATGTCTGGAAATTAATGGTTACCTGCTCTCCGCTTCCAGCGTCCGCCGCTGCGTCGCCGGTATCTGCCGCCGCGGTATCCTCTGGAGCCGCCGCATCCGCCGTATCCTGAGCCGCGCTGGTATCCGCCGTGCTTCCAGAACTTCCGCTATCCGTTCCTCCGCCACCGCCGCAGCCTGCTAAGAGAGAAGCTGTCAGCAGAAGCGCCAAACCCATGCTAACTGTTTTTTTCTTCATACAAATCCTCCAATCAAAATCTTTTTTCAGTTTCATTATTAATTATAGGAAGGGATTTTGTGCAAGGATACTTATTTTTTATAAGAAAATGTGTTATTTTTTTAGATTTTGGGCTTATTTTGTGTCTTTTTTATGAAAACGGTTTGTGATTTTCGTTATTTTTCTTATTTTATATTTATTTTCTATGCAATATCTGTGCATAATATACAATTTGGGCTTTGTTATGGAATTGGCGGAAGGGTTTGCGTTTACGCAGGGAATGGTTTTCGTTTATGCGGCGCGCGGTATGGCAGGTACATTTTGGGAAATTGCTTTGAAAGGCTGATTTGGTAATTTGCTTTTGAAGGACTACTTTGGCAGGTTATTTTGAGGTCATGTGCTTTAGCATTGGCCCATATAAATAAGAAAGAACGCATGGTTTTTGGTTGTACCATGCGTTTTTGCTTTGTCATTGTATTTGATTCTTGTGGGAATAAAGATAACGAGGCTTGCTCTTTGCAAAAGCGAAGCTGCTTCACAGCAAATCATACTTTACGACGTCCATCCGCACAACCCCGTCGGCAAAAAAGGAAATTCCATCGGCTTCCTGACAAGTATAAATAATTGCCGTCATCACCTGCTCGCCGTCGTTAATGAAAACCTCCACGCTGAACCTGTCCAAAATTATTCGCAGCTTCAATTCACCGTTGCGGCTGTTGACCCTGCTTCTTCGCTGGTGGATAATCGCCCTTCTGGAACCGGAAAATTTTCTGTCAACCTTCAAGATAGATTCTCTAGGGCGAAAGCTTAGGGACGTTTGATAATCCTTATTCTGCGCAAACCGGACTGCAAATTTTTGATAAATAATTTCCGTATCGCCCGGCCGAAGGGTCAATTCCATATCCACCCGCCGTCCTTTGATTCCCTCTAATTTGATAACGTCGGAAAAGAAAATATTTTCATAAGCCACTCTGTTGCGGCGCATTTCTTCCAATTCCCGTATGGGCTGCTGGTAAAGCCTCCCATTTTGAATGGAAAGTTCCCGCGGCAGGCTCATCTGCCCAAACCACGGCGTATTCTGCGTCCTGAAATTGCAGGTATCCCAATTCTGCATCCAACCAATCATAATCCGGCGTCCGTCCGGCGCAAGCACCGTCTGGGGCGCGTAAAAATCGATTCCATAGTCGATGGACTGATTGTGCTGCTCCGTAAAGCTTTCCGTCTCCTCGTCGAACTCCCCAATCAGGCACAGCGTTCCGTTTCCGTTGTGATACTCAAATCCGCTGGGAAGCATGTCCTGCGGGCTGGTAAGCAGCACCCACTTTCCATCCAGCCGGAAAAAATCCGGGCACTCCCACATTTTTCCAAATCGATTATTGTTGGCTGCAAGCGTCTTTTTATAATGCCATGAAAACCCGTCCTGACTGGCAAACAGTAGAATCTGCCCACTGCCGTCCGCCGGCCTGTTTCCCGCAACGCAATAGTAAGTCCCGTCGTCCTTCCGCCATACTTTAGGGTCCCTGAAATCATACCTGCTTGCGCCCTCCGGCAAATCCTTTATATCCAACACCGGATTTTTTTCATATTTTTCATAATCAATCCCATCCCCTACGGCAAGGCACTGTGTTTGAATTTCACAAAAGCCCCCGTCCCGCTGCCGCTCCCGTACCACGCCGGTATACATTAAAAGCTGCCTTTCGTCCGGCAATGTGATTGCGCTCCCTGAAAAGCATCCGTCCCTGTCGTAAAATTCATCAGGGGCCAATGCCGCCGGTAAATATTCCCAATGCAGCAAATCCCCGCTCACCGCGTGGCCCCAGTGCATAGGTCCCCAATGAGCGTCGTAAGGGTGGTATTGATAAAACATATGGTACTGCCCTTTATAATAGGAAAATCCGTTAGGGTCGTTCATCCACCCTACCCGCGCCGACAGATGAAACGCCGGGCGGTTCTTTTCCCCGATTTGTTTCCCGGAAGCCTCCTCATATTTCCGCGCTTCCCGCAAAGTCTGACTTATCATAATAAACCCTCCACGCCGCGTTTTCGCGGCATTATATATAGAAGCTGTAAACTTATGCCCCTTCGTTTTTCTCAGTATAACAAACGCAAACTTTCTTCGCAAGCCGTGTTTCTTTTTATATGCTTTGTTAATTGTTTCTTTTTATTTTGTGAGTTCGTCAAACATATGCGTTGATTATTTTTTTATCTTGTGCTGATAATTTCTTTTTATCTCTTGTTGACCGGCCACCTATAAAGTGTATAATATAGAAAAGCGGAAATAAAAAGAAGGATACCAAAATGAAAATGAAATTACCGGACAAATTTCGTCCACGCTTAATCATGACTATTGTAGGCGTTATTCTCTGCGCCATTGCCGTCGGCTTTTTTAAATGCTCCTTTTTTGGAGTTGACCCTTTTCAATGCTTTGCCCAAGGGAGCTGGGGACGCTTTATGGGGGGAATCTCCTACGGTACATACTACGCCGCGCTCTGCTTTTTGATGCTGATTGCCGACTTATTTCTGGATAAGCACTACATTGGCATCGCTACCTTTATTAATATGTTCCTGACCGGCTACATCGCTGACTTTTCCTATGTGACTATCGGACGCATTTTTCCGTCGCCCTCTATTGCCGTCCGAGTGATACTGCTGATAATCGGCGTCGTTGTAATGTGCTTTGCCGCTTCTTTATATATGACTTCCGATTTGGGCGTTTCCGTTTACGACGCCATTCCCATTATTATTTCAAACAAGAGCAAAAAGCCTTTTCGCTTCTGTCGGATTGGCTGCGATTTGATTTGCGTGGCTGTCGGCGCCCTGTGCGGACTGCTGCCCGGCCTTGGCACGCTGATTACCGCCCTTTTTATGGGGCCTTTGATTGACTTTTTTAACGTTCATTTTTCAAGGCCCTTGCTGGGGATAAAGGAATTATAACGAAATTTGAACAAATCATTAAAAGCAACTGTTCCTATACTCCCCAAATACCCACAACCAACCCTTCATTTCACTCCTCCCATCAATTAATCTGAACCACCTCCCCCCAACACCCGTCGCCCCCACTCGCACAACAGAAACGGAGAAAACAAACCATGAGCAAAATATTACTTTTGGAAGATGATTTAAGCCTGATAAACGGTCTTACCTTTGCTTTCAAAAAGCAGGGCTTTGATTTAGATATTTCCAGAACCCTTGAGGAAGCAAAACCCCTTTGGAACAACGGCAGCTATGACCTGCTGGTTTTGGACGTCTCCCTTCCCGACGGCTCCGGCTTTGATTTCTGCAAAAAGGTACGGCAGACCTCCAAGGTGCCGATTATCTTTCTGACGGCGTCAGACGAAGAAATAAGCATCATTATGGGACTGGATATAGGCGGCGACGATTACATTACAAAGCCCTTTAAGCTGGGCGTGCTGATGTCCCGAATCAACGCTCTGCTCCGCCGTGCAAAGGATTTTAACGCCTCCGACACGGAGCTGTCCTCCAACGGAATCCGGGTTCTCCTGCTGCAGGGGCAAGCCTACAAAAATGGGAAGCCGCTGGATTTAACCACCGCGGAGTACAAGCTTCTTTGCCTGTTTATGCAAAATCCCAACGCGGTGCTCTCTAAAGAACAGATTTTAGACAGACTCTGGGACTGCGAGGGCAACTATGTGGACAACAACACCCTCACCGTGTACATACGCAGACTGCGGATAAAAGTGGAAGACAACCCCGGCGAGCCCCAAATGCTTCTGACCGTCCGGCGTATGGGCTACAAATGGAACGTAATTTGAGGTATGCCATGAAACTATTTGCAGACAAAAACATAAAACAATTTTTTCTTGCCCTATCCGCCCTTCTGGCGTTCTTTACTCTGCTGTCGCAGCTTACGGTAAAATTTCTTTACGGAAAAGCCTCCGCGCCCCTGCTGCTCCTTTCCCTTTTAACGGCGGGGTGCCTGCTGGCGGTATGTTTTTTACATTTTTACAGGCAAAATAAAATCCTTGAGACGGCCGTTTCCCAAATCACCGCTTACCTTGACGGCAACACCTCCGCCCGCATTGACTGCGACAAGGAAGGGGAAATGTACCGGCTTTTCCACTCCGTAAACACGCTGGCGGCGGTGCTGAACGCCCACGCTTCAAACGAGCTGCGGGAAAAGGACTTTTTGAAAAATACCCTGTCGGATATTTCCCATCAACTAAAAACTCCCCTTGCCGCCCTGAATATTTACAACGGACTGCTTCAGGAGGAAGCCGAGGAGCTTCCCGCGGTCAAAGAGTTTGCCGCCCTCTCGGAGCAGGAGCTTGACCGCATTGAAACACTGGTGCAAAGCCTTCTAAAAATTACAAAGCTGGACGCCGGTTCCATTGTTCTTGAAAAAAATACGGAAAACGTTGGGGATATGATGAACGATGTGGAATTGCATTTTGCCTATCGGGCAAAGCAGGAGCGGAAAAACCTTATACTCTCCGGTGCGGATAACGTTTATCTTGTCTGCGACCGGGACTGGCTCCTAGAAGCCTTAAACAATATCGTGAAAAACGCCCTCGACCACACCGCCGCAGAGGATTCCATTCATATAAAATGGCGGCGGCTTTCTTCTATGGTGCAAATTGTCATAAGCGACAACGGAAGCGGAATCCACCCGGAAGACCTTCTTCATATTTTTAAGCGATTTTACCGAAGCCGCTTTTCAAAAGACACACAGGGCGTCGGCCTTGGCCTGCCCATTGCCAAAGCAATCATTGAAGCCCACGGCGGCTCCATCGAAGTAAACAGCGAGCCGGGAAACGGAACCTCCTTCACGATTAACTTCCAATAAGCTGGGACAGCGTTTGGTTCAATAAGTCAGTATGACGTTTGGTTCAATAAGTCAGTATGACGTTTGGTCCAATAAGTCAGCACAAAATTTAATTCCTACAAAATTGTAGTATTAAAGTAATATTGCTGTAAGGCTTGCATGATATTCTGTCAACAGATTTAAAAAATATTACTGTGAAAATGCTGACGCCGCTGTATATCGCGTATACGTTGCATTTGCAGGTGTTGGCAGAATGGAGGATTTTTATGGATTTATTAGAAGTTCAATCAATTTCTAAAACCTACGGCGAGGGAGAGACGGCGGTTCACGCCTTAAAGCAAGTCAGTTTTTCCGTTCCCAAAGGCGAATTTGTGGCGGTTGTGGGAGAATCAGGCTCCGGCAAAAGCACCCTGCTTAACATGCTGGGCGCGCTCGATACTCCCACCTCCGGCAAGGTTTTTATTGACGGCAAGGATACCTTTTCCATGCATGAAAGCGAGCTCACCGTTTTCCGCCGCCGGAACATCGGCTTTATTTTTCAGGCTTTCAACCTGATTCCAGAACTGACGGTAGAGCAAAATATGATTTTTCCCATTCTTCTGGATTACCAAAAGCCGGATAAAAAATATTTGGAAGAGCTGCTAGCGGTGCTGAACCTAAAAGAACGCCGCCATCATCTGCCTAGCCAGCTTTCCGGCGGCCAGCAGCAGAGAGTGGCAATCGGGCGCGCACTGATTACCCGCCCGTCGCTGATTTTAGCCGACGAACCCACGGGAAATTTAGACAGCCAAAACAGCAGCGAGGTCATCACCCTTTTAAAAAACGCCTCCAAAAAATATGAACAGACGATTATCATGATTACCCACAACCGCAGCATTGCCCAGACCGCCGACCGTATTCTCCATGTATCGGACGGCGTGCTGACCGACTTTGGAGGAAGGGGGTGCCGGGAATGAACAGCTACCTTGGTCTTGTCCCCCTTTCCGCCCGTGTTCACAAGCGGCAAAGCCGCATGACGCGCATCTGCATTATTCTTTCCGTATTCCTTGTGACGGTGCTTTTTTCCATAGCGGATATTTGGATTGATTCGGAGAAAGCCGAAATGATAAGCAAGCACGGGAATTATCATATTCTCCTAAAAAATATCCCTGCGAAAAACGCGGAGCTCATAGGCGAGCGCCCCGACGTCGCCGCAGCGGCCCAGCTTTGCAGTCTTAACTATGACGCGGACAAGGATTACTATATAAACGGCAGAAAAACCGTCCTATACGGCCTTGAAACGGCGTATCTGACAGATATCCGCAATTATCCCTTGGAGGGCCTTCTTCCCCGAAACGATACGGAGATTATTTTAAGCGCCGACGCAAAAAGCCTTTTCAGCGTCCGCACGGGAGATAAAATCACCTTAAACACCCCCGCGGGAGATTTTGATTACACTATATCAGGCTTTTGCGGGGACGATTCTCAGTTTAATGAAATAATCGACAGCTGCTGCGCGTATATGGACATGGAGGCCTTTCACAAAATTACTGATGCAAACGGTGAAAGCTCCGAGCCGGAATATTATATCCGTTTTTCGGAGGAAGCCAGCCTGCGCGGCACCATCGCGGATATCCGGGAAAAATATGCGCTTACAGATGAAACTATAGAAGAAAACAAAGCGGTTCTGGGGCTTTCCGGCGCAAGCAGCAATGAAACCGCAAAAAACATCTACCCGCTGGTGGCAATTGCCTTTCTGTTGATACTGATTTCAGGAGTACTAATGATTTCAAGCTGTATCAACAGCAATGTCGCCCAAAAGACAAAGTTTTTCGGGATGCTGCGCTGCCTTGGCGCAAGCAAACGGCAGGTTGTCCATCTTGTGAGGCTGGAAGCCCTAAACTGGTGTAAAACCGCCGTCCCGGCGGGCTGTATTCTTGGCGTTATAACGTGCGAGCTGGTGTGCGTCGTTCTCCGGCTTCTCGTCAAAGGCGAGTTTTCGCATATGCCGCTTTTTGCAATAAGCATCCCCGGTATTATCTGCGGGATTTTTGTGGGCATTGTCACCGTATTTATTTCCGCCCATTCTCCGGCAAAGCAGGCCGCCAAGGTGTCTCCCGTGGCGGCGGTGTCCGGCAACGCGGATACGGCGGGAAAAAATAGGCACGTAGAAAAAAAGCAATGCGCAAAAGGCATCGGCTCCGCTGAAAAACCAGATGTGCAAAAACTATCGGCCATGCAAGGAAATAACAATGCGCAAAAAAAGCGCCGCCATGGAACGTCATGCGCCTCCGTGACAAACACGCGCCTCTTCAAAGTGGAAACCGCCCTTGGAATCCACCACGCGGTATCGGCCAAGAAAAATCTTATCCTTATGACAGGCTCCTTTGCTCTCAGCATCATTTTATTTTTGGTGTTTTCCGCCTGCCTTGATATTGTCCGCAACCTTCTCCCGTCCTTAAGCAGCTTTGCGCCGGACGTGGCGATTATCAGCGAGGATAATTCCAATTCCATAGACAAAGGCCTGATTGACGAGCTCTCCCAAATACCGGGAATAAAGCGCGCTTTCGGCACCATGATGGCCCCGGCAATTCCCGCAGAAATTAATGGAAACGCCGGTAATATCGATTTGACCTCCTATGATGAATTCATGCTGAGCGAATCAAAAAAATCTGTGGCAAGCGGCGATTTGTCAAAGGTTTACGGCGACTCAGGCTATGCGCTGATGGTTTTTCAGGAAAGCAGTCGGCTTGATGTGGGCGACAAAGTAAAAATCGGCAATAACGAGCTTGAGATTGCCTGCGTTTTATCCTTTGGAATCGGCGGCATTACCGGCAATATACCGGCGATTGTCTGTTCCGAGGAAACCTTTAGCCGCCTTACGGGCGAGCAGAATTACAACATGATAAACGCCATCTTTACAAGAGAGGCAACCGAAAATACCGTAAACGCAGTCCGCGCTTTGGCAGGCGGACACACCTTTGCGGACCGGCGGGACGAGGACAAGACCATCAACAGCTCCTATTGGGTCTTCCGAGTAGGGGCGTACGGTTTTCTGATAATTATTTCTTTTATCACCGTGTTGAATATTATGAACAGCATTTCCATGAGCGTATCCGCAAGAGTTAAGCAGTACGGAGCTATGCGCGCCGTCGGCATGGCGAACCGACAAGTCGCAAAAATGATAGCGGCCGAGGCCGCCGCCTACGCCGTTTGCGGCAGCATTGCCGGGCTTATCTTCGGCCTGCTGCTCCATTGTCTGATTTATGAAAAGCTTATCGTCACTCATTTTGGCGGCGTGTGGAAAATTCCTTTCCTTCCAATTGTAATTATACTGCTATTGGTTTCCGCCTCCTGCGTGCTGGCCGTTTACGCCCCGGCAAAGCGCATGAGCAATATGGAAATTACGGAAACCATCAATGAATTATAATTGACTAAAAAAATTCACTGTAGCTGGGGCTACAGTGAATTTTTAAATTAATACTGCTGGTGGCCGGACTTGAACCGGCACGGGATTAACTCCCGAAGGATTTTAAGTCCTTTGCGTCTGCCTATTCCGCCACACCAGCACAATGGGACCTATAGGGCTCGAACCTATGACCCTCTGCTTGTAAGGCAGATGC
>JAMPGS010000065.1 GCA_023663815.1 Clostridium sp. | reverse complement strand
CGGAGGGCAAACGCATTTCGAGTGCGCCCCGTTATGACCGCTTCGATACGACTCCTTAGACTTTTTCATTATACTGTTTTCAAATTTGCAAGTCAATGTATTTTATTTATTTTCGCATATTTACATTTTATCTAACTTTGTATATTTGCATTTTATCTAACTTTGTATATTTGCATTTTATTTGTCTTCGTATATTTGTATTTTATCTAACTTTATATATTTACATTTCATTTGTTTTCGTATGTTGACATTTTATTTATTTTTCCATATTGACGGCGTTAATACTTTCGATTACAATAGTCTGACACGCCCCATTTGGCCGCGCTGATATTGAACATATCGATGGAATTACAGGCAGCAAAAGGAGAAATATCATGTGGAAAAAATTTAAAAACAAATTTATTGGCGACAAGGAATTTTATCGGTATGTGCTTTACCTTGCGGTCCCTATGATTGTCCAAAACGCCATTACCAGCTTTGTAAGCTTTCTGGACAACATTATGGTAGGGCAGATTGGCACGGAACAAATGTCGGGAGTTGCAATTGTCAATCAGTTGATGTTTGTTTTCAATATCTTTATCTTCGGCGGCGTTTCCGGCGCGGGTATTTTTGGCACGCAATTTTTTGGAAAAGGAGACTACGAAGGGCAAAAGCACGCTTTCCGCTTTAAAGTTTACATATGCCTCCTGATAGCCGGGGCGGCTCTTCTGCTCTTTGGCTTTTTCGACACGCAGTTAATTTCCTTATATTTAAACGATACCGGCAGCGTGGGGGATATTACCCTTGCCCTAAAATATGGAAAAGAATATCTGGCAATCATGCTCATCGGCCTTATCCCTTTTGCCTTGGGGCAGGCGTATATCAGCACCGTCCGGGAGACGGGGCAAACTCTTGTGCCTATGCTGGCGGGCATTGCCGCCGTGGGAACGAATTTAATTCTGGATTACCTATTAATTTTCGGTATTTTCAACATTCCCGCCATGGGAGTGCGGGGCGCCGCCATTGCAACGGTGATTGCCCGTTTTGTGGAGTTTTTCATCGTCGTTATCTGGACCCACAGGCATAAAAAGGAAAATCCCTACATTGTGGGCGCGTACAGCAGCCCTAAAATTCCTTGGCATACCCTGAAAGGCATTTTGATAAAAGGTTCCCCCTTGATGATTAACGAGATGCTGTGGGCCTCCGGCATGGCTGTAATTTCCCAATGCTATGCCGTCCGCGGGCTGGAAGTGGTTGCCGCGCAAAATATTTCCTCCACTATCAGCAACCTATTTAACACCGTTTATGTCCAGTTGGGCGGCTGCATTTCCATCGTGGTGGGCCAGCTCCTTGGGGCAGGGAAAAAAGAGGAAGCGCGGGACGCCGACAACAAAATGATTTTTTTCAGTGTTTTCTCCTGCGCGGCCATTGCCGCCCTTATGATAGGCGTCGGAAGGCTCTTTCCCTCCATCTACAAAACCGAGGAAAGCATCAAATCCCTTGCCCGGACGTTTATCGTGATTGCCGCTCTAGTTATGCCCCTGTGCGCTTTCTCCCACTGCGCGTACTTTACGCTGCGGTCCGGTGGAAAAACCATCGTCACCTTCCTGTTTGACAGCGTTTACACATGGGTACTGGTGATTCCCTTTGCTTATTTTCTGGCAAATTACACCTCCCTACCCATCGCCATAGTGTTCTTTCTGGTTCAATTTACCGAGATTTTCAAGGTGCTCTTGGGCTTTTTCATGGTAAAAAGCGGCGTGTGGATGCAAAATATCGTGGAGGGCGAAAACGCATAAAGTCGATGTTCTTTGCATGTAAAAAGCGGGGTCTGATAAATTTCAGGCCTCGCTTTCTTTTTTTCTTTGCTCTTTTTCCAATTTATTTCTTACCCGCAGCTCCTTAAAAAATTTCGTCAGCATTTGGGAACATTCTTCCTCAAGCACTCCTCTCGTCACTTTCACTTGATGGTTAAACTCCTCCATTTCCAAAAGATTTAAAATAGAACCCCCGCACCCCGCTTTGGGGTTCATGCTTCCCATCACCACCTCGTCAATCCGCGCCTGCACAATGGCCCCTGCGCACATTTGGCAGGGCTCCAATGTCACATAAAGAGTACACCCCTCCAGCCGCCAGTCGCCAACCTTCTTGCTGGCTTTATTGATGGCTGTAATCTCGGCGTGCGCCAGCGTATTCTTGTCCGTATTTCTGCGGTTATAGCCCCGCCCTATAACTTTTCCATCATACACAATGACACAGCCGATAGGCACCTCCCCCAAGGCATATGCCTTTTGCGCCTGCTTAATGGCCTGCCGCATATATTTTTCCTGTTCCGTCATTTTTTGTTCTCCAATGCGTGAGGTTCTTTCTCTTCACGATGGTTGACAAACACCTCAAAAGCACATATACTTACAGAGTAGCTTTATTTTCCGGGAAGCTGTCATGGCTGCCCTGTGTAAGCGGCGTTTGACGAGTGGGTCTTGCGCAATGAAAGTCCGTGAACCGTGTCAGGTTGGGAACAAAGCAGCACTAAACGGAATTTTTCATGTGCCGCAAGGGCGCCTGCTTTGAGCTGGCTGCGCCGGTAACGCATGGCAGTTTCCCGGAGGATAAAGCTATAGCTTTATCCTATTTCTACACGCCTCATATAATATCCAAATTTTCCAATTTCAACGGCCCCGCTGCACTCGAATCCCTCAAAGCCAAACATGACCGCCACCATTTTTTCCCTCTCAAAATAAGTTCCCGGCACTCCCAAATAAAAGCAAAGACCGGTTCTTCCTCCCAGCTCCTTATCAGGCCCCAAAATCAAATGGCCATAATTGTAAAAGCCATGAAGGAGAAAGCTGTTGTTCGCCAGCTTTTGATACGGCGCTTTTAAAAGCTGAAAATCCTTTAGCTCTACCGATAAAAACATTCGTTCATCGCCAAAGGGATGCACCTTCTTGTAGCATTTCTGAAGCTGCTTCCATTTGAGCTCCAAGGGCGATGAATATATTTTTCCTTCCGAATTGGTTTCTATGTAGTTTCCTTCCTGCAATCTTTCGGCTGGCCGCATTTCAGCTTCTCTCTTTCGGCACTGCCTTACACATGCACTTTTGGCTTCCGACTCTTCTCCCCGGCATCGCCTTGCACATGCACTTTTGGCTCCCGGCTCTTCTTCCTGCAATCCCCCGGCTGTCTCTTCTCCCCGCGCGCGTTCCGCCGATGTGATTTCCGGCTCTTTCTCCGGCTCGCGAACGCGGGCTGCCGCCGTCTCCTTCCAGTAACAGGATATCCATTGCTTCGCGCTGATTTGCACTAAAAGGCCGCAAAAATCGTCCTTCTGAAAGCTTTCCTCTCCTGCCAGAAACATGTCCTTCCGCACAGGAATTTCCTTTTCAACTGCCGCTTCTCCATTTCTGACCGCTACAGTCCCCCAGGGCATCTCCCTGTCCTTCAATACGAGAAACAGCGCGTAACTGCCGTCAGATATGCCTGTGCTCTTTTTAATATGTATGTCCAATTTGCAGGCATCCCTCTGCCTTGAAATGCGCACAAAGCCCGCCGTGGACTTTCTGACGCCTTCCTTAAAAAACGTCAAATACTCTATTTTCTTTTCATACAAAAACAACCTTATCCCTCCCAACAGTCATGTACTATTGTATTCAGAAATAAGGCTGTTTATTCCCGCGCGCTGTTTTACTTGTCCAAAAGGTCTAAATACTTCATGTAATTATAAACCATCATTGCAATCTTGAAAGTCAGCGCATCGTCAAAGGTACGCACGTCAAGCCCGGTGCTCCTCTGCAGCTTTTCCACCCTGTACACAAGGGTATTGCGGTGTACAAAAAGCTGTCTGGAAGTCTCGGACACGTTCAAATTATTTTCAAAGAACTTATTTACAGTCGTTACAATTTCCTCGTCAAATTTTCCGGGGTCATTGTCTCCGAAAATTTCCTCAATAAATATTCGGCAAAGGTTAGCCGGAAGCTGGTAAATCAAACGTCCTATTCCCAGACTTCCATAGGAATTTACCTTCTTTTCCACATAAAAAATCTTGCCTACGTCCAGCGCCATCATAGCTTCCTTATAGGATTTTGACACGTCCTTTAACTCCTGAACCACAGTGCCGTAGGCCACGCGGACATTCATCATAATTTCTGTGCTCATCATATCGACGATGGTCTGCGCCGTCTGCTCTATCTCCGCATCCCCATCTGTGGATTCCAAAGCCTTAATCAATATGACATTGTTCTCGTCCACGGCAGTAATGAAGTCGCCGGACTGCGCCGAGAACATACCCCGCAAAAATTCCATCGCCGTGCTGTCCTTCTCCGTCCTCGTCTCAATAATATAAACGATTCTAGGCACCGCCACGTCGATGTGCAGCTTCTTCGCCCGGTTGTATACGTCCACCAGAAGCATATTATCCATCAAAAGATTCTGGAAGAAATTGTTGCGGTCAAAACGTTCCTTGTAAGCCGTTATCAACTGCTGCAGCTGGCTTACGGCAACTTTACCAATCATATAAGCTTCGTCGTTGCTTCCCCGTGCCACCAATATGTAAGCGGGCTCGTTCTCATCCATTACCTTAAGCAGATGGTCCTTTCCTATAACCTGACTGTCCGCCGGCGAATCCACAAAGCCCGTAAGAAGCCCGGTCGATATGTCGCTGCAGTCAAAAGTAGACGCTAACAAAAGTCCGTCCAATCCAAACACCGCCAAGTTGATTTTCGTAATATTTCCAAGTTCTTCAATACAGTTTGCTATAATCTGCGTCGAAATCATCCGTTCACATCCTTTCTGAATTTAGCTATAGTATAACAGACTTTTCCGACTGTTGGCAACAAAAAAGGAGGCTTGCTGTTCAATTATAAATTACAGCTTTACATTCCAGCCACAAATTCATCCATACTTTTTACCTTAGTTGCCAGCTTTACCCACTTTCTTAATGTATCTAATCTTTTCTCTTCATACAATACCTTTGCCGTTTCCTCTGGAATTTCTCCATAATCCGACAATAAATCTAAAAGAATTTCCAGCGCCCCTTCTACTTTTCCTACTTTTTTCAGCCCACTTACATACTCTTCCCAAAACATATAACTCCTTCTCACCTCCGGCTGCATTTTCACACTTTCTGCAAACCTGTGCAATTTTTTTGTAGCGGAATCAACTGCGTTTTCCTTGCGGCTGTCCCCTATATAGCGAAGCATTGTCTTGACTGCCTCATTTCCTCCTTTATTCCCTTTTGTAAAGAAATAATAAAACCAAAGCCCATCTTTATATTCAAGCTCCGTTATTTCCTCGCATTTATTCCTGATTGTATACGTCATATAGTCATAACCGAACGGGTCTTTATCTAATATCATTAAAATGTACAAATCGGGAAGCTGTTTATAATCTTTTTCTCCGCTTTTCATTTGGCTGCTGTCTATCAACGCCTGATAAAAGCGATTGCGCTTGGGGATATCTGTATCCTCTAAAAGATGCGGCTCGATATCATAAATATTCATAGCAGCGGTTTTCCCATCCGCCCACGGCTCCGCAGGCTCTTCTACTTTCACATCTAATCTGATTCCCTTCCTATCGGGAGCCAAAGGCGATATAACCTTCTGCACAGTGACGTTTACTTTGCCTATTTTCCTCTGAAGCAGGGTAGACAACAATATTCTGCAAAACTCCTCCCCTATTGCACTATCCGATGCAAGGCGGTTCATCAAAAAATCATCAATTACGTTTAGTTCTTCTAATTTCTTTTTTGTATAACTCATTCTTCCTCCATTTCCGGCAGAGCCAAAGTCAACGCCTCCGCGGGAATCGAAGAAAGAAATCACATTCTCTGTTTTGTCAGCATTGGCTCTGCCAACATATATTTTTTGTGAAAATGCTGGCGATATGCCAAGGATACTTTGCTTGACGAGAAACGTCATAGCGAATTAGCTTTCACTTTTTATAGAATATATCATACAATTTTACGGTATTTCTGTCAACCCCTTTATTTATTAAATCTTTTTGCGCGAGCAACAAGCCAACTGGGAGCGTAAACGCTCCCGTTTGGCTCGTTGCTCGCGCAAAAAGAAGCACCCCTCGCGGAGTGCTTCTTTAAATTTCTTACTAGTTTGTGATTGTCTGCTCTGTCTCTTTGTCGAATACGTGAATCTTTTCAACGTCAAAGCAGAATTTAATTGTATCGCCGGGTCTTGCAGATGTACGGGAATCAACTCTTGCGGTAATCGGGAACTCTTCCAAATCAAAGTACAGATAAACTTCCGCACCAAGGAGCTCGTATACTCTAACGGTTGACTCGAATACGCATTTAGCGTTCTGAACAACTTCTGGAGCATCGTATACATCTTCAGGACGGATACCAAAGGTAACCTTCTTGCCTGCATAGCCGCCGTCGATTACTTTCTTTGACTTTGCAGCGGGAAGCGGAATACTCTTGCCTGCAACCTTAAGGCTTGCAACGTCGCCATTTACTTCTACTGTAGCGTCAAGGAAGTTCATTTGAGGTGAACCCATGAATCCAGCTACGAACAGGTTGCCGGGCTTCTCATACAGATTCTGAGGCGTATCTACCTGCTGGATAACGCCATCCTTCATAACTACGATTCTGTCGCCCAGCGTCATAGCTTCTGTCTGGTCATGCGTTACGTAAATGATGGTAGTGCCCAATCTCTGGTGCAGTTTAGCAATCTCAATACGCATCTGAACACGAAGCTTTGCATCCAAGTTGGAAAGAGGCTCATCCATAAGGAATACCTTAGGGCTACGAACGATAGCACGTCCCATAGCAACACGCTGTCTCTGACCACCGGACAAAGCCTTGGGCTTGCGGTCAAGAAGAGCTGTCAGGTCAAGAATCTTAGCTGCTTCTTTAACCATCTTATCAATTTCATCCTTCGGTACTTTTCTTAACTTAAGACCGAAAGCCATATTATCGTATACAGACATATGAGGATACAAAGCGTAATTCTGGAATACCATTGCGATATCTCTGTCCTTAGGCTCAACATCATTGACAACCCTGTCACCAATCTTGAGTTCGCCTGAAGAAATATCTTCCAAACCAGCTACCATACGCAGAGTAGTGGACTTACCACATCCTGAAGGTCCTACGAAGATAATAAATTCCTTATCTGCAATTTCAAGATTGAAATCTTTTACGGCTTCAAATCCGTTGGGATATACCTTGCAGATATTCTTTAATGATAAACTTGCCATTTCATTTGCCTCCTTAAAATTTGTTCACAATCAACTATGAGCTTAGTATACATGAATTTTTTTTTTCTGGCTATGCCACTATTCCACAAAGATTTTGCAATCCATTAGTTAAAATGCTTACAAAGGTTCAATGAATTCAGCCAAGATAGCAAACTGGACAACAAATATTGAATATCAATAGACACATTGTACAAACTTTGTTTCGTTTCTGTTTTTTCAAAGCCTGCGCAAAGAATTTTCCCTATAGCCTCCGCATGAAATTATTCTGCCATTTCTGCAGAAATCTCTTTTTACAGTCTTTGCAAGCCCTCTTTCTCCATAATTCCTATGCAAGCTTATTCTACCGCTTCCGCAGAAGCTTCTTCCTTTGTAAACGCTTCAGTGCCTTTCTCTTCTGCCACCCCCGCAACAGCTTCATTCTTTCCTTCTTCTCCCGCCTCTTCCGCAACAGCTTCGCTCTTTCCTTCTTCTCCCGCCTCTTCCTGTCCTTCCCCCTCTAGGGGCTCCAGCGTCCACTCCTCGTCGCTTACGACAGCGGCTTCCTCAGGCTCAAAACGCTTGAAGGTCTTATTGTAAAGCAGCGCGCAAACAAAAGCCGGTCCCGATATTCCGAGGCAAAATACAATGGGCAGAATCTTTATGACAAACAGCATCAAGACCACAGGAACTATCCAGCACACAATCATAAGCACCGTCTTGGGAAAGGTTAAAATTCCCATAAAAAGCGAATTTTTAAAGATGTTCTTCGTCGTGTTGTCAAACCTTGCCAGAACCGGAAAGACATGCATCACGCCGATAATCCCCACGATTGCAATCGCTATGAACGCCACCTTAAGCCATAAGGGAAATGTGACCGAGGAATAAGTAAAAATATAAAAATCCCCCGCCAGCACGATAATCGCCAGCAAAATAATCAGCCAAATAACCGTGGCCTGCTTGAAATTCTGCTTGAAAGATTTGAAATAAGAACGGGTGAGGTGGCTGTCCTCATTCCTCACCATTTTTAATACTACATAGTTTAGGGCCGTCATGGACGCCCCTATTGTGATGATTGGAATACAACAGATAAGCGTCAGTATATTCAAATAAATCAAATCCGCCATCTTATTTAAACCCGAAAATAAGGGGCTCTCCAAATCAAATAATCTTCCCATAGTACATTTCTCCTATTTATAGTTCCGTAAACAACTTTCTGCGCCTTTTCTCCGGAACAGCTTGCCGCTGTTTTGCACCTGCCAACTGTTCCATGCGCCTTTGCCTGTCTGCTACTTTGCAATTCCACAGGCAACTTTCTGCGTATTTTATTTCTTTCCCCGCATCTTGCCGGAAACCTGCCTATACTGCAAATTCAGCTTCCGATATGTACTTAATATTTCTTCCACTCTCTGGTTTACCCGCTCCATAATCTCCTCGTAGTAATCCAGAAAGGTCTTTACAATCGTTTTGTTGTACTTCCCGGCTTCCATCTCCTGCCGGATAATCTCCTGCATCTCCTCGTCGGTAAAGGCCTCCCGGTAGGACCTTTTATCCAAAAGAGCCGTCACCGCATCGGCAAGCTGCACAATCTCCTGCTTGGTATTCATCTGCACTTCGCGCAGGCCTCTGGGGTACCCGCTGCCGTCGCACCGCTCATGATGGGCCGCCACAATCTCAACCACCTCAGGAGCCATGCGGTTATTTAAAGCCCGTTCCGCCAAATGCACATGCATCCGTACTTTTTTGTACTCATCTTCCGTCAAAGGACGGGGCGCGTTGACAATCTCATTGGGCAGGGCCACCATTCCGATATCGTGGAGAAGCGCGCCGTAACGGAGCTGCTCCCTTTCCAGACCGTTCAGCCCCATTCTCTGTCCAAGGACCTCGCAAATGCACATGCAGGTCACGGTATTTACTACCGCGGATTCCCGGCGGAAGCCCTGACAGTACATCAGCATTTCCAAATATTTCACTTTATCCGCATTTGTAAAAATCAAATAGCTGATAATATCGTCCAGCTCTTCCCTATAATCGCCCTTCCTCACCTTTTCCAGAAGGCCGTACTCTTCCTCCGCCTGCTGGAAAAGCTGCACTGCGTCCTTGCTGACCACCTTGTCAATCTGCTTGTCAAACATGTTCAGCTCAAACTTATCCCCAAGGGCCATGGAATAAATATCAATTTTCTCAGCCAAATTTAAGTAAGCTGTGATATCCTTATACTCAAATTTCAAGGTCTTAAGCTGGGAGTAATCGGTATGATGGTACAGTATCACCGAGGCCAGCTCGCTTATGGGCGACAAATATTTAAAGACAAGATAACCGTAAGTGGAGTGGGGCATAAACCTCCGCATTTCATATTGAATTACATCCTTAGGATTATCTGTCTTATATGCGCCGATATCATGCATGGAAGCCATAAACGCAAAATCCGCCAGCTCAAACTTCTCATAGCCCCCTTTGTGTTCCAGCATCTTATATAAATAATAAGCCACTCTGGAACCATGGTCCATAGCTCTCCTGTCAACCAACTTGAGCGTATCCCGCATCAACAAAAAAATGTCTTTACTGTGAATATATTCCATAAAAATCCTCCATGCTGCCAATGCCTGCGAATGTAATTATACGCAGTATGCAATGGCTTCAGCACAAACTTGCCTGTGAAAAACTTATTTTCACAATTTTACTTTTCCGATATGATATATTCCATTGGTGTATAAATAATTCCGTCCTGCTCTCTTTCCGACCCTAAATCCTTAAAGCCTATTCTATGGTAAAACGCCACCCCGTAAGGCGACGCGTTTACCGTCATCCGACGCCCGCCGGCTTTGTGCCTCACATAATCCGCCATCCGCTGAATCAAAGCCCTGCCGACGCCGTGTCTGTGATAATTTTTGTCCACAAAAAGAAGGGAAATATGCGTCTCGTTCCGCAAAGTAATCATGCCTACCATTTTTCCGCAGCAGTAAGCGGCCAACATTCGGTACTCTCCCGACAGAAACATCCTTTTCAGCTCCGAATCCGTGATAAAGTCCTCAAAGCTCCTGACGCCCTCCGGCGTGTAATCCCCGGCTTCAAATTCCAGAAAGGTTTTCCACGCCAGCCCCATGGCCTCTTCCCATTCGTCAGCCTCCGCCGGCCGTATCTCATAAGACATTTCTTCCTTCATCGGCTTATCCTCTCAACCTGTGGGCAATATACTAATTATAACAGGTTCCGCGCTTTTTTACAATCATCTGACGAATTATTAAATTTATGCTGAAAGCCGCAAGCCATGCTGCCAGCTATGCCGAAAACTGTGCTGTCAGCTATGCCACAAACTGTACTGCCAGCTATGTCGAAAGTTATGCCATAAACTGTGCTACAAGCTATGCCATCTCCTTCCCCACCTGATTCACCAGCGGCAGTCCGTTTTCCAGCGCGTAGGCGTTTTCCAGCGTGGTCTTGGCAATGGCCCGCGTGGCTTCTCTGGTAAAAAATCCCATATGGGAGGTCACAAGCACGTTGGGAAAGGTCATAAGCCGCGCTAAATTGTCGTCGGTTATGATATCCCCGGAGCGGTCCTCATAAAAAACGCCCTCTTCCTCCTCGTAAACGTCAAGCCCCACTCCGCCGAACTTTCCTTCCAGCATACCGTCGATTAAGGCCTCCGTATCAATCAAGCCGCCTCTGGAAGTGTTTACAAGATAAACTCCCTTCTTCATCGCGGCTATAGATTCCTTATTAATGATGTGCCTGGTGCCCGAATTTAAGGGACAGTGAATCGTTATCACGTCCGACTGCCGAAAAAGCTCCTCAAGCGATACATACTCCGCCTCCAGCCCCTCTATGGGAAAGGGGTCATAGCAAATCACATGCATCTGGAAACCGTTTAAAATCTTAATCATGGCCTGCCCGATTTTCCCCGTTCCGATAACCCCGGCCGTTTTTTCGTACAAATCGACCCCCATAAGCCCGTTTAAGCTCATATTGAAGTCTCTAGTGCGGTTATAGGCCTTGTGGGTGAGTCGGTTCACGGTCAGCAAAAGCGCCATGGAAAACTCGGCCACCGATTCCGGCGAATAGCTGGGCACCCGCAAAACCGCAATTTTATCCTCGGCCGCCTTCACGTCCACGTTGTTAAAGCCTGCGCTCCTAAGCAAAATGGCCTTGACCTTCATCTCATAAAGCGTGTCAATCATTTCTGCATCCACATAATCATTGACGAAAATACAAATTGCGTCGCATCCCTTCGCCATGAAAACCGTCTCCCGGCTGCAGGCCGCCTCAATAAAATGAATGTCAAAGCCATATTCTTTTCCCATTGGTTCAAACCAGATTTTGTCGTAAGGCTTCGTCCCGTAAAATGCAATTTTCATATAACACCTCCATAATTTAAATTGGTATGTTATATTATTTGCAGGGAAAACCTTATTTTATTCCCGCGGGGCTTATCGCTCCTTGCAAGGCCCCGACAAAATTCCATTCGGCAAGTCTGCTGGCCTTTCTGCAGCCAGCAAGCCGTTAGACTGCTTACAAACAATTTGCGGCTGCCATGGCAGGGTTGTCTGCCCCTTACAACAAAGACGATGAACTGCCGCCTTAAGAAAACAGCTTGGCAAAAAAGCTCTTAACCGCGTTTTTCAGGTTCGTAAAAAAGCTGCTCACCGCGTTTGACGCGGCGTTTTTCACGGCTCCGGTCACCACCTCGTCCACATGGTCCACAAAACCGTTTCCGTATTCCTGATACAGACTTTCCGTCTTGTCGATAACATACTCCGCGGAAAAGCCCATGTCCTCCAGCTTCTCCATGGTATCCACCAGCTTCCTTGCATCCTCCTTGCTGATTTCAACGCCGAACTTATCTTCACCCTCCTCGATGGCGGTTTGGATTCCCGACTCAGTGCTTAAATTTCCTTCCGATACCTTTTCTTTTAAAAAGGAAAAAACTTCCCCGGCCGTTTCCTCGTCCATGCTCTCAAAAGCCGATGACAATTGCTGTTTTACCTGTTCTATAATATTTGTCTTGTCCTCCTGCGAGGCCTCCCCGGAAGCGTAAGCCGCCGCCGGGAAAACTGCAAACATTACCATAACGGCCATAAGCACCGCTAAAAGCTTTCTTTTCATTTATTCTTTCCTCTTTTTCCTATCCTTTTAAAGCTGATATTCCCTCACCCTGTCTAAAATCCAAGGATAAAGGTCCTCATACACCTGCTGCCGATTTTTTTCGTTGAGAATCTCATGCCGCCCGCCCGGATACAGCTTGATGGAAATGCGCTCCATGCCCGCCTTTTTAAAGTCCTCGCAGGCTTTCCGCACGCCCTCCCCGTAATTACCCACTGGGTCCATATCTCCCGCAATAAAATGCACCGGAAGCTCCCGCGGCATTGCCTGCAGGTTTTCCTCCTGATTCAGCCGGTCAAGCAGCGTAAACAAGGTCTTAAAACCGTTTACCGTAAAGGTAAAACCGCACAGCTTATCCTCCATGTAAGCGTTCACAATACTTTCGTCGGTACACAGCCAGTCAAAAGGCGTCTTGGCGTTGGGAATCTTTTCGTTGTAGGAGCCAAAGGCCAGCTTATCGATAAATTTCGCCACATGCTTCTGTCCCAAAAACGCTCCCTGAACAGCCGTCACCGCCAGACACAACTTTACAAGGGCCGCAGGCTGGGAGCCCGTTCCGCACACGATTGCTCCCTGAATCCCCGTGCCGTACCGGAACAGATAATTACGCAGGATAAAGGAGCCCATACTGTGTCCCAAAATCACATAGGGAATCCCCGGATATTCTTCTTGCGTCAGCTTTTTTAGGCGGTGCACGTCCCGAACCGCCACGGTAGCGGGATCCTGCTCGCAGAAATATCCGTACGTGCCGCCCTCCGACACGCTTTTCCCGTGGCCCAAATGGTCTTCCCCGGTGACGAGGATTCCTTTTTCCCCAAGATACCGGGCCAGCCCCTCGTAACGCTCTACATACTCAGCCATTCCATGCACAATCTGAAGGATACAGACTACCTTCCCCTCCGGCGCCCATCTGACCGCATGGATTTTTGTCTGCCCATCCCTTGAATCAAATGTAAATTCTTCCTTTTTTACCATTGTAACCTCCCCAATTTCCTCGGCGGTATCAGCAGATTTCCGCTCCTGACGGCATTTCCCTCTCAGGCGCAAGCAGAGAAAGCTTCCCCTCGCTATCCTCCGCGCATAGTAACATCCCCTCCGAGAGAACCCCCGCCATCTTTGCGGGTTTTAGGTTCGTCAGCACCATAACCTTTTTCCCCACCATTTCCTCCGCGGTGTACTGAGGCTTGATGCCGGAGACAATCTGCTTTACCTGATTTCCTATTTTCACCTTTGAACACAGCAGCTTTCTGGACTTGGGAACCTCCTCGCAGGCGATAATTTCCCCTACCTGAAACTGCATTTTATCAAACAAATCATAAGTAATTTCTTCTTTCGGCTCCAAATCAACCGCCGCGCCTGCTGCCTCTGCAGTCTGCCCCGACGCTGAATCCGCCTCCTGCGGGGCCTTGCGCTGCGCAAACATGGCTTCCGCCTTCTCCACCACTTCCTTTGCGTCCTGCCTTGCAAAGAGAATTTCCGGCGTTTCCGTCACCTTATTTCCCGACGGGTAAAGGCCGAAGATTTGAAGCTTATCAAAACTCCGAAGCTCCGCGTTTAACTGCCCGGCTATCTTTGCCGCGGTTGTCGGCATATAGGGCTCAAGCAGGGACGCCCCGATTAAAATACTCTCCACCAGATTGTAAAGCACCGTGGAAAGACGGTCTTTCTGCTCCTCCTTCTTTGCAAGCACCCACGGCTCCGTCTCGTCGATATATTTATTGCACCGCTTAAACAGCGCAAAAATTTCTGTCAGCGCGTCCGCCACGCGCAAATCCTCCATCTTTGCGGCGGCTCTGCCATAAGTCCCGGCCGCCACAGCCTTTAAATCCTCGTCCACGGCCTCGGCGCATCCCTTGTCGGCCACCACGCCGCCAAAATACTTGTTGCTCATGGAAATTGTCCGGTTCACCAGATTGCCCAAAATATTGGCAAGATCGGAGTTAATCCTCTCCACCAAAAGCTCCCACGAGATAGTTCCGTCGTTTTCAAAGGGCATCTCATGAAGCACAAAATAACGCACCGCATCCACGCCAAAAAAATCCACCAAATCGTCGGCATAAATCACATTCCCCTTGGACTTGCTCATTTTGCCGTCTCCCTGCAAAAGCCAAGGATGGCCGAAAATCTGCTTCGGCAGCGGCTCGCCCAAAGCCATCAAAAAGATAGGCCAGTAAATGGTGTGGAAACGCACGATATCTTTTCCTATCAAATGCAGGTCCGCAGGCCACAGCTTACAGTACTGCTCCGTATTTTCTTCCCCGCAATGATAGCCAATTCCCGTGATATAGTTGGCAAGGGCGTCAAGCCACACGTAAACCACATGCTTATCGTCAAAGTCTACCGGAATTCCCCACTTAAAGGAGGTTCTGGAAACGCACAAATCCTGAAGCCCCGGCAAAAGGAAGTTGCTCATCATCTCGTTCTTGCGCGAAACCGGCTGAATAAATTCGGGATGGCTGTTGATATGCTCAATCAGCTTATCCGCGTATTTGCTCATTTTAAAGAAGTAAGCCTCCTCCTTGGCCGGTTTCACCTCCCGCCCGCAGTCGGGGCACTTGCCGTCCACAAGCTGAGATTCCGTCCAGAAAGACTCGCAGGGCGTACAGTAAAGCCCTTCATAGGCTCCCTTATAAATATCCCCCTGCTCATACAGCTTTTTAAATATCTTCTGCACCTGCTTTTCATGATACTCGTCGGTGGTGCGGATAAAATGGTCGTAGGAAGTGTCCATCAAATCCCACAATTTCCTGATAGTCTCCGCCACATTGTCAACATATTCCTTGGGGGTAATCCCCGCCTCCTGCGCTTTCAGCTCAATCTTCTGCCCGTGCTCGTCGGTGCCGGTCTGAAAGTAAACGTCATACCCGTCCTTCCTCTTAAACCGGGCAATGCTGTCGGCCAGCACAATCTCATAGCTGTTCCCAATATGAGGTTTCCCCGACGTGTAGGTAATCGCTGTTGTAATATAATATTTTCCTTTATTCATTTTGTGATTCCTCCATGGATTTTTCAAATTATCTCCAAACTGATAACGCTACATGCCGGAACCGTGAGGGAAATACTTCTTCCCTCTATTTTCACGTCCTCAAAGGGCTCTTCCTTTACCTGAAAAGGCTCCTCAAAGGTATTGTGGGCATGTATCCCGTTTGTCAGTACCGCCGCTTTTACTTCCTGCGGGCGCATCTTTGCAAAGACAACCTCCACAGGCTGGCTTTCGCTTACGGAAAGGTTTGCAATGGTCGCAAGAATCCTTCCCTCCTCCCGCATGGAAACCGATTCCTGCAGGGCCGACATTCGGAACTCCCTCGCCCCTGTTAGCTGCTCCCCGGTAAGCCCGCTTGCAAGCAGCTCCGCCCCCTGATGCTTCCTATACATATGGAACACGTGATAGGTGGGCGTAAGCAGCATCTTATTTCCCTCGGTCAGTATCACAGACTGCAGCACGTTCACCATCTGGGCGATGCACGCCATCTTCACCCGGTCGCAATGCTTGTTGAAAATGTTGAGCGTCACAGCCGCCACCATCGCGTCCCGCATGGTGCTTTGCTGATATAAAAATCCCGGATTGGTGCCCGGCTCCACGTCGAACCATGTGCCCCACTCGTCCACAATCAGGCCAATCCTCTTTTCCGGGTCGTATTTATCCATCACCGCGCTGTGCATTTTGATTAATTCTTCCATATATAATGCTTTGGAAAGGGTTTGATACCACATAGCCTCGTCAAATTCCGTTGCGCTGCCCTTGTTGTCCCATCCCCCCGGACACGTATAATAATGAAGAGAAAGCCCGTCCATAAATCCATGAAAATCCTTGTCGGGATGGGGTTTTGAAAAGCACACATCAAGCACCTTCTCCGTCCAATTCACATCGTCCGCGTTAGGCCCGCCGCAAATCTTTTTTACCGCGCCTTCTCCGCTGTAATCCCGCACATAGGTCTGATATCTCCGATATAAATTCGCGTAGTACTCCGGCGTCATGTTGCCGCCGCAGCCCCAATTCTCATTGCCCACGCCAAAATAATCCACCTTCCAAGGCTCCCCGCGTCCGTTTTCCTTCCGCAAATCCGCCATGGGCGATACCCCGTCAAAGGTCATATACTCCACCCACTCGGACATCTCCTGCACGGTGCCGCTCCCCACGTTGCCGTTGACGTAGGCTTTGCATCCAAGCTGCCTGCACAGCTCAAAAAACTCATGAGTGCCGAAGCTGTTATCCTCCAAAACGCCGCCCCAATGGGTGTTAATCATTTTCTTGCGGCTTTCCTTCGGCCCCACGCCGTCCCGCCAGTGATATTCGTCCGCAAAACAGCCTCCCGGCCACCGAAGCACCGGAACGTTGATTTTCTTTAAAGCCTCCACCACGTCCCTGCGCATACCGTTCACGTTGGGGATGCCGGAATCCTCTTTTACATATAATCCCTCATAGATGCATCTCCCAAGATGTTCCGAAAAATGACCGTAAATCTCAGGATTGATATGCCCTTTTTTTATCTTCTCATTGATATACAGCTTTGCCATGAAATTCCTCCGAACTGTTATTTCCTATCTTTCGTCTATCCCCTAATGGTATGTTATCACACTTTGTTTGTCAATCATTATTCAAAATTCTCGCAACTAGCTATACCTGACATACAGCCTGTAGTCGTTCTCCCGCTCCGTCACGTCGCGCACAAACACAAACCCCAGCTTATCCAAAAGGCGCATAGAAATATGGTTTTCCTTTTTTACAAGCGCCTGAACGTCGTCAAAGGCAAGCTCCCTTTTGGCATAGTTTAATATCGCCCGGCATACCTCGTAGCCATAGCCCTGATTTTGATGCTGAGTGTCAATCACAAAGCCCAGCTCCGGCATCTCGTAGCCCTCCCGAACGCTGAGACCCGCTTTTCCAATTACCTGCCCCGTCTTTTTTAATATCACCGTCCAAAGCCCGTAGCCGTAAAAACCGTATATCTGGTTGATGTAGGCTTTCATGTAAGCCAGCTCCGCGTCCCGGTCCTGATACAGATTTTCCATGTAAAGCGTAATGGAGGGCTCGCTGTAGATGCGGTAAAATTCGTCCACGTCCTCCACAGTGCTCTCCCGCACCTTGAGCCGGTTTGTCTCAAGAATATCCCAAGGAAGGCCGGCCAGCCTTTTATACGCCTCCTCGTAGGACTGGTATTCCAGCATAAACACGTCCTCCACCCCGTACCTGACGGGCGGAAACTCTTGCTGCCGGTTCCTCTCATGGTAGAGCACTACCACATAATAGCCCGCGTCAACAAGTCTCCTGGCAGCCTGCGGCTCGTCCGATATCACCAGCGTTTCGCCCCGGAAAGCTTCACATTCTTCTAAGACCGCAGGCAGCCCCGCAGCCTCCTTTACCGTCACTTCCACCCCATGGGACGCCACTTTAGCGCAAATTTCCCCCATACGCTCCCGCACCGTCCGGTAATAATACCCCGACAGCAAAAACAAAATATATTTCAGCATTGTAAATCCCTTCTCTTTCCCAAATACAAACATACCCCTGTGGGATATTATAGCAAACATTGATTGAAAATCCTATATGGAAAGCAAAAACATTTTGGGAACTGGCCTTTCGGCGCGCATTTTCACATTGCAAACTCTCCCCACTTCCGATACAATAAGCATAATACACCAAAATCTAAAAAAGAAGGGAAAAATAATTATGGCTCAAAATCCTGTCGTTACTTTTACTATGGAAAACGGAGATGTGATTAAGGCGGAGCTTTACCCTGAAATTGCTCCCGTATCCGTAAATAATTTTATCAGTTTGATTAACAAGAACTTTTATGACGGATTGATTTTCCACCGCGTTATCTCCGGCTTTATGATTCAGGGGGGCGACCCTGACGGAAATGGGTGCGGCGGCCCCGGCTACAGTATCAAGGGCGAATTTGCCGCAAACGGCGTGGAAAACAATCTAAAGCACACGGAGGGCGTTCTCTCCATGGCAAGGAGCATGATGCCCGACTCCGCAGGCTCGCAGTTTTTTATTATGCACAAGACTTCTCCCCATCTGGACGGCCAGTATGCCGCTTTCGGGAAAGTGATTGAAGGTATGGATGTGGTGAACCGCATTGCTGAAACAGCTACCGATTATTCCGACAGACCCCTTGAAAATCAAGTAATGCAGAGCGTTACCGTTGATACTTTCGGTGTGGATTATCCAGAACCGGAGAAACTCTAAGCAGTTTCTCAAAAAAGTATTATTCGGCACTGTTCAGTACGGTTTTTATAAAATTTGTTGTCAAAATTGTTGTCAATTTTTATCTTGAAGAACAGCGTCAGACACTCCCTTAAAGATATTAAATTGCAATATTAAAAGATTTTTAGGTTTTTGGACAGTTCGTCCAATGCTTGCTTTTTCTTTTCCTCCGTAGCTTTGGCATATATATCCATCGTTATGGAGATGTTTGCATGACCCATTATCTCCTGAATTACCTTGATGTTCGTTTCGTTTTCGCAAAACCGTGTGCAAAACGTATGGCGAAAAACGTGGCAACTGA
>JAMPGS010000064.1 GCA_023663815.1 Clostridium sp. | reverse complement strand
GAGGCGTTGCTCAAATAGTATGAATAGCTGTCTGCATTTTTCACAGAATGTGAGGTATTTCAAGATTAAGCGAAGGGGGAATTTATTTTGATAAAACAAAAGGAAACAAAATACCAATAGATTACTTTGATTATTGTAATATTAAAGGAAGAGCCGGACGAATGATGGTTCATTTTACGGGCAAAATTTACAATTTTAATGAGCCACCTAAACCAGAATTAACAATTGTTGATATCCCTTTTTATGAGCAGGAAAATGTTTCAGATGAAATTCTAATTAATTTGGACTATGAAGAGATGAGGTATCCTGAAAAAGAGCAAAATCAACATATTTTGAGTCTGCCTAATGAAATTAAGAAGATATTTAAACAGAATGGGGGTTTGGTACGAGGGCAGGAAGAAATATTAAAGGAGTTGATGCAGGATGATAATTATAGATTGTTATTTTGGACAGGTAAACCTTCTTATGAACAATTAAGTTTTGTTTTAAGTTTGGCTTGGAATAATTTGCTAAAAGAAGGAGAAACAACACGCCCAATGACCTTGGCTAAGTTGGTTAAGCTTACCTTTGATTATGGAAATGGAACAAGTATAAAAGATATGATAGCATCAGATTATAATTATAGAATAGCTAAAAAAGAATTAACTTATGAAGAAAAAAAGAATATTTTAGATGAATCTATACATTCAATTTTTCAAATAGTAAGGCACTGGTTTCAATATAAAGTTCCAAAGTGGATAGGAGTGATTAATTCATTACAAGAGTATGCTTGTATGAAAAAGGGAAAAAGAGCAGGAAATTACTCTTATTATGCCAGTGTTATTGAAAATGATTCATTACCTGAAAATATTTCTCTGCTATTGGAATATAATATACCATCTTCAACGGTAAAGAAAATTATTAATTTATTACCAGAGAATTTATACGATCAAGAATTAGTAGATTACATTTTTAATAAAGAGATTTATATGAATAATGGATTGATTCAGTATGAAAAAGAACTTCTTAAGAAAAATTTAATTTCAAGTAATAGGATAAAGTAGTATTGTTAAGTGAAAAAAGATGAAATACTAAAATATATTTTGGGGAATGATGAATTATGATTATATACAACAGCAAGCGCAACAATACTACATGGGGCAGATAAGAAATACATACGAGTGTGCGCATAAATTAAAGGATTTTTTGGATTTATTATAACTGCACTATAAAGGTAAAGCTATTGAATGAAGAAAAGCTTTAGTTGCTAATGGGTAAAAGGAATGGAACTGGAAATCAGCATTGAAGATTTATTAAACAAACGTCGTGTAGAATCCGACAGAATTGAATTTAAAGCCGGATGGAATCCTGATGATATTTATCATAGTATATGTGCCTTTGCCAACGATTTTGACAATGTGGGCGGCGGATACATTCTTATTGGCGTGGAGGAAAAGAACGGTGTAGCGGTTCGTCCGGTAAAAGGGTTAGACGAACAGGAGATTGATAAGATTCAAAAAGAAATTCTTGGCTATAATAACACCATTATCCCAGCATATTTTCCCAAAGTTGTCATAGAAGAAGTAGATAAAAAGATGGTTATGGTGCTATGGATAACAACCGGAATCCAGAGACCATATAAAGTACCGGAACATGTAACTGCAAAGAAAGAGAAAAAGCACTACTACTATATCCGTTATGCTTCCAATTCTGTACATGCAAATCCGGAACAGGAACGCGAATTGATTAATATGACTAACTATGCTCCGCTAGATACAAGACCAAATTTTGACGCTACAGAGAATGATATTTCTGCTGCGTTGCTGATAGACCATCTCAATGAAACAAAAAGCAAACTGGCAAAACAAGTGACAAAACGTGGAGTGATGGCTGTTTTAAATGATATGCAGTTATTGATTGGACCGCCGGAACAGCAGTATATTTCTAATGCAGCATTAATGATGTTCTGCGAACACTTGGATAAATTTTTCCCTTATACGCAGGTAGAAATGGTGCGTTTTCCAGACGGAAGTATCAAAAATCCTAATAATTTCAAAGAATTTCCGGTCATTAAAGGTTCAGTGCCAATGATGATCAAACGCACCATGCAGACATTGCAGGATCTGGTAATTGAAGAAATGGTTACAAAAGTGAATTACCAAATGGAAGCGATACGCAGATTTAATTATCCGTATCAGGCATTGGAAGAAGCAGTTGTGAATGCATTTTATCACAGAGATTACCTTTCTTATCAGTCAATTATGATTGAGATAGAGCCTGAGCTGATTCGGATCATCAGTTTTCCCGGCATAGACCGTTCTATTCCGCAGAGAATAATCGAAGAAGGTGAACGTTTTTCATCCAGATACTATCGAAATAAACGGTTGGGTGAATTTTTGAGAGAACTGGATTTATCTGAAGGAAAATCAACAGGTATTCCTACTATTCAGGAAGAACTGCGGAATAATGGTTCGCCCAAAGCAAGATTCTTTACAGATGATGACAGGCGGGCTGTGACGGTGGAAATTCCGATTCATCCAGATTTTATTAACAAAAAAGTTGACATTGAGAATGAAAAAGTTGATATTGAACCCCAAAAAGTTGATATTCGATATTTGAAAGATAACTATATAAAAAGATTAAGAACACTAGGGGTAAATAAATCGACTTTAGAAAAATTTGATATACTTTTGAATACAGTGGAATTGGAACAAATATTCGGAAGGACAGATATTATTAACATCTTGGATATTTCACCGACTGCCGCTTCAAAATTTATTGGAAAGATGTGTCGTGCAAATGTTTTGGAAGCAGTTGAAGGGAAAGGTAAAGGAAAGTATCGATTGAGTATTCATTAAAATATATTCAAAAATGCACTGTACATGGAAATGGATTATAAAATTGAATTGGAGAGCCTTCCGGATCCGCCGAGACCAACGACTGAATAAGTTGCTGGTCTTCGTTTTTGCGTACATTTTTCTTGATCCTATTAGTAGAAAATGGTATAATATAAATATACGTAAATATAGTGTCCAAACCAAAGAAGGAGCATTTCTTATGTTCTGGTGTTCAAATTGTCCAGATTCGGCAGGAACGCCGCTGATGTACTGACTTCATTACAGCTTATGCAGGATTTTGGCGTGAACCTGATATGCGTTGAAGATGGCATTGACAGTTCAAAAGATTCCGACAAGCTGATGCTCTCCGTACTGCCTGCTGTTGCGGAGATTGAGAAGGAGAACATCCTTGTGCAGACAATGGAAGGACGTAAGCAGAAGCGGTCAGAATAATTTTTGATAAATATGTAAATGCAGAGCTGGGCTCCAATGGTGTTACCAAGTATCTGGCACAGCAGGGTATAAAGAAAATTGCAAGACAGAACGGAAGCAACACTATGTTTGACACACATCTGGTTAGGACGATACTGGATAATCCGGTATACTGTGGAAAGATTGCTTTTGGACGTAGGAAAAAGGAGAAGAAAGTCGGAACAAGAGACGAATGCCATCTTGTAAAGCAGGATGATTATATGCGATAATGGAAGATGCAGACAAAAGGAATCTGCTGTTTGTTTTGATAGATGAGATTCAGGTGTACGAGGAAGAACAGGCTAATGGACAATGGTTGAAATCCATAGGGTTTAAGTTACCAATCATTGATGGTGAGATGGATTTGAGTTTGGACAATGATAGTCATGTGGAAACTGTTGTTTTAATGTCAAGGAAATAGATTTACAGGAGGATAAATGATGATTTACACATTGAGCGATTTTATTCGGGAGTACAAAAAAATCTGCGATATGGGGTGGATAAGAACGCATCGAGCAGGCCCTACAGGAATTGGGAAAACGTTAGAGGATTTACTTGGTATTCAGGAAAATAATATTGATAGTCCAGATTTTGGCGATTACGAGCTTAAATCATGCCGTCTTAATTCCAATAGTATGCTTACAATTTTTACAAAAACGCCTCAGCCGAGAGGCGCGGCGAATACATTACGCATGACGTTTGGTTATTCAAGCGATGCATATGATAATGATGAAAAAGTGCTTCATTCAACCCTTTCAGCTGATAGATTTGTTCCAATTGCAAATACAGGACGCAGTTTAAAAATTTTTTGCGGGCCTGAAAAAATTTCAATTGTGGCAGAGGATGGAAAAGAATATGCTTATTGGACGAGAGATGCACTGAAAAAGGCTTTTGAAAAGAAATATAAAGATAAATTCATTTATGCGAAAGCAATAGCGCAAGGCGCTGGCGCAAATGAACAATTTAAGTTTACTGAGGCGTATGAAGTATCTGGATTTAATTACGACGCTTTTGTGGCTTTGCTTGAACGAGGAAAGATTTATATTGATTTACGTATTGGACAGTATCATGGCGGGATTAAAAACGGTCAAATTCATGACCACGGCACCGGTTTTCGTATTAAGGAAAATGACCAGCCGTTACTGTTCAAAGTTAATAGAAAAATCGTGTAAAATGCTACAGAAAAAGGCACAATCAATAACTCTGTTGCCAATTGCTTTGACACAAAAAAAGTTGCCATAAAAAAGACGCTTCCTCTGCAATTTGATTTTAAATCAAGACAGAGAAAGCGCGTAATTATTTTTTTCGGAGAATGACAATGTGCTCCATCGTCATCGTTGCGTTTGTTTTTCCTGATTCATTTGTAGGTGAATTTCGGGAAGGCATAACTTTATTTGGTATGTTTCTATCTACAATGTAAATGGGAACTAAACCGTATTGCGAAGCCAATTCCGTAATAATGATATCTGTCTGCAGTAATTCGTTTTTTACAGTGCGGTTGCCTATGACCCAAAATTGATATCCGCCGGGTTTGGTTTTTGCGGCAATGCTTTTAATGGAAGCGTTTAAATCTTCATAAAAACTATATACGTCACCGGCGCGTTCTATATCGGCGTCTTTGATTTTGGATAAAGCCGTTCGCAGCGTTTGGCTTTGAAGAGTAAATTCAAAACCGTTTCGGTATTTACTGCCCCCCATTAAGGATTTGTCAACGCCCATAATTTCTTTCTCAGAAAGATTAGAAAGATTTATCCATTGCAGCGAAAGCCGGCTGTATTCGCCATAGGCGACGGTGGTTCTGCTATCGCCGTATGGCGGGGAAGTTACGATTAGGTCGAAAGTATTATCGGGAACATCTTGTAAAATGCAGGTATTATTATTGTAAATAGTTGTTTTAGGTTCAAATGAAAGTTGGTCTAACGCATTGCAGAAATCTCTCATTTTTTCTATGTTGCGCAAAAGAATTGTTGAAAATTCTGTATAAACATCAGGATGATACTGCAGTACCTGTGCCGCAGGGATTCTGAACATTTTAAACTCACCGTTTCGACGGTTGGATACAAGGCGTACCGTCTCGCTCATGGCAACAAATACATAATCTCTGATATCAGAATCGGAGAGTTGTTCAATTTCTGCTTTTATAATTGCTAACTCTAAAATAACGCAGGGCCTAAACCAATAGCCAATGTTTTTGAAATCAGGTATTTTAATGCCTAAGCCCTTTTGACTGCAAAATTCAGTCAAAAATGACGGCGCATTATCGCCCCAGCCTTTACTTCCGGCAATATCAAGCCCCAGCGTTTCAGAGATATATGAATCGACTTTTTCTAAAGCGTTTTGGTTTAGGCTTAACCTATTGCGGATAGCCGTTAATAGAGAATCGCATATATTTTTTAACTTTAAATAGTCTAATCTGGTAGTTTTTGCCTTGCAAAGAAGAAGTGCAAGAGGGTTGATATCATTACCTGCAACGAGTTCCATGCCGCTCAGCATCCCTTCAACGAGCACTGTTCCTGAACCGGAAAAAGGGTCAAAAATGGATTTTACCGGTTGAATATTCCGCATGATTTTTATGATATTTCTGCTTATTGGACAAATCATCATAGCAGGGTAATTATGAATACCATGGGTGTATTCCTTAGTATTTTCCTCCTTAAAGTCCCAATAATCGGCGGGAAGTTTTTGGAGAGCTTCAATTAATTGTCTATCTTGTTTTGTAAGCATAGGCTTTTCGCTTGTTTCTTTTTCTTTTGGCTTCACAATGGGGATGTATTCACCTTTGTGAGTTTTAATCTCTACGGTGCAAATAGTGTCATTATGCCAGCCGCCATGTGGAACAAGCAGTATCCGCTGTATTTCAAATCCGTATTTATAGCCGATTCCGCCGCTGTTCCATCCGAATGTAATGACCTTGCCGCCGAGTTTAACGATACGGGAAATTTCCCTTTTATGGTTTCCCCAAAAGGAAGCTTTGGTTGTATCCCATGTGACATTATATCCCACGCTGTTATAACATTCGCTAACTTGACGCGGAGAATATGGCGGGTCATAAAGAACGCCGTCAACAGATTCATCATCAAACATATTTAGAAAATCTAATGCATCCATATGATAATTTGTATCGTATTCTTTGTTTAAATCATTGGTAATGTTTGCTATTTTATTGCAATTGGCAAAAGGGTCTATCCACATTTTTGCTGGGTCAACTTCCTCGGCAAGCAATGTTTTTATAGGCGCTATTTCAAAGGTGTTTTTGTTTGGCATAGACCATATTCGCTCAATTTGTATATTATGGGTGTCATTTACTTTCTTTTTCATCTCTTGTCCTCCGGTTTTGCTTCGTCCACCTTCAATACAAGACAAGAGTTCATTTTATCAAAATAAATATTAAATTTTGCTTTGCCCTTTTCAATATTTAAATTCGCAAGGATGCTTTTGGGCATCCTGATGCGCATATCCTGTTGAAGAACATATGTGTCAAGATAAATAAGATTATTATTCAATGAGTTTTCCCCTTTGCAGTCTAAATTTAGTCTAATTATAGCACTAAAACAGTCTAAAATCAAGCTGGCAGGAAAAACTTGCTAAATTCAGAAAGAAAAACTTGCCAAATTCACCAATTTGATTTAAGATAGACACCTTCACTATTATTCACCATTCAAGGAGGCGCCCCAAATGATACATAAAACCCTAGATAATAAAACCAGTCCTTTATTTACGCCGGAATCCATCTATGGGACGCATAAAAAAATATGCGACATATGCGTGATTACCTTCTCTTATAAAGTAATTGAATGGGCACTGCAACATCTTCAATGTGAGAAAATCGAGGAGATTCAATGCTGTAACGGAAATCACCCAATTTATTTGACAGAGTGGAAGGGGAAAAAGATTGCTTTTTATATGACACTAGTGTCAGCTCCGGGAGCGGCGGCCTGTTTGGAGGAGGCGCACTGTCTGACTGGAAGCGCAAGTTATGTAGTATTTGGTTCCTGCGGGACGTTAAACAGCCGGTTGACAGATGGAAAGCTGATTGTCCCCACGCACGCATACCGCGACGAGGGCTTGTCCTATCACTATGTTGAGGCGGCTGATTATATTGAAATGGAAAATTGGAGGCAGACCGCGGAGTTTATGGAAGCGGGAGGAAAGCCGTATGTGACGGGACGCATATGGACGACGGACGGTATATACCGCGAGACCTCCGGGAAAGCAGAGCGGTTAAGGAAGGACGGATGCATCGCGGTGGAGATGGAGCTTGCAGGACTGCAGGCAGTCTGCAAATATCATAATTGGGGATTAAGAGCATTCTTGTTTGCCAGCGACTGCCTCGGCTCGGAGGAATGGCATAATGAGCTGCTAGGAAGTAAGCGGGAGTGGGATACTCAGATAAAATGTTTTTTGCTGGCCATGGATTTGGCGGCAGCGTAAGACATAAATTTTAAGTCTGCAAATAAAAAAGTAAGGCTAAATTAAGGAGGCATAAAAGCAAAGCAGTATTGTTGGGAGCAGCGGCTATGATTTGTGAGATAAAAAATACGGCGGGGATAGAAAAGCTATTTGAAAATTGGGAGGAAACATTAATTTGGTCGGCCCTGCAGGGCGTCATGGGAAAAATATATGTGACGGAGGCAGATAAAAATAAAGAAGAGCCTGCGGCGGCGATGGTTCTTTTAGGAGATTTTTGCTTCTTGGCAGGGCAGGCAAATAAAGAGCTGGTACGCTGTAAACCGGAAGGGCGCGCGCAGAATTTTGTGATTATGGTGCCTCAAGATAACGATTGGGCAAGGGCCATTGAAGAGGTATACGGGGAGAGGGCAAAAAAGGTAACGCGGTATGCCATTAAAAAGGAAAAGGATATATTTGACAGAGAACATTTAAGGAGGCTGGCGGGCCGTGTACCGGAAGGGTATCAGTTAAAAATGATTGACGAAGCTCTTTTCTTACAGTGCCGTCAAAATAAATGGGCCGAGGATTTAGTGTCCCAATATGGGAGCTATGAGGAATATAAGCGTCTAGGGCTGGGTGCGGCCGTCTTAAAGGACGGCGTTATCGCCGCGGGGGCTTCCTCTTATTCCAGCTACAATGGAGGCATTGAGATTGAAATTGACACGCAGGAAAGCCACAGAAGGAAAGGGCTGGCAACGGCCTGCGGGGCAAAGCTGATTTTGGAATGTTTAGACAGAGGGCTTTATCCGAGCTGGGACGCGCAGAATTTGTGGTCTGTGGCGTTGGCCAAAAAGCTTGGCTATCACTTTAGCCATGAATATGTTGCATACGAGATTTGGGGTTATTGAATATTTCCATGTATTGCGAAACATTTTTGAACAGAAGAAAAAATCTCCGTCCACTAACGGAGATTTTGAGGTGGGTACAGAGAAATAACCGGCTGCATTATGTACGCTGGGCTGTCGCACTAAGGTTTTGATGTGCAAGATAAAGTAAGTATTAGCGTATTGCCAAACGCTATAATATCTTGCACTCATTTTCCTAATGAAACAGCCCGGCTTTTGCTTTTTGGCGGATATAAAAAATATTTTTAGTCCAAATATTCAACCTCGCCGCTTCCGATATGGTAGAAAGCGCCGTAAACCTTGAGGCCGTCCTCATCGGAATCCTTGAGGCCAAGGCTTTCCTTGATAACGGAAACGCTTTGACGCACATTTAAGCGACAGGCATTGTATTCGTCCTTTTCATCGCCGATGGCTCTGCGGATTTCGTCCGTTATGTACTTTACAAAGCCGTCCGGCACATGTCCCATTGCCGCGCCGACTGCGCCGCAGTGCTCGTGGCCGAGCACCACTACCAGCTTGCAGCCAAGATGGTCCGCCGCATATTCAACGCTGCCCAACTGGTGCTTATCCATCACATTCCCGGCAACGCGGATTACAAAGAGTTCTCCGATTCCGGCCATAAAAATACTTTCCGGGATAACTCTGGAATCGGAACAGGTTACGATAATCGCGTAGGGGTGTTGTCCCTCGTCGCAGGTTTTTTGACGGATTTTTTGTGAAATATCGCCGTCACATGCGGCGGCGTTGAGGTAACGCTGATTTCCTTCCTTTAATTTCTGCAGAGCTTCCGCTGCAGATACATTTCCTTCGTGCATAATGATCTCCTCCAATCCTTTTGTATCAGTATAGCATTAAAATGATTTATCCGCCAGTATAGAAAGCAGGTCTAGGGGCTTTTTTGGATAATAATTTGCCGGCGTCTTATCCGTATGGCTTCCCCAGACCGCTAAAGCAAAATCAACGCCCGCGTTTTGGGCGCATTGACTGTCGTAAATGCTGTCACCTATATAAAGAATTTCCGTTTTATTCGTCTTTGATAAATCCATATATTTAAGGAGGGGCTCCGCCGTGGGCTTGTGCCGCTGCGTGTCATCGGCGCAGACAACCGTGTGAAAATAGCTGCTTACGGAAAATTGGCAAAAATCGTGAAGGAACAAAACTCTGGGTTTTGAGGTGATGATGCCCAGCCCGCAGCCTGCTTTTGAGAGCGTTTCCAGCAACTCTTCAATTCCCTCATAGATGGACAGGGTGTGCTCGTACTGCTGTAAAATGTCGAACCACAGCTGCATGGTGGAAGGAATATCCTCAATTTGAAGCTGTCTTAAGGTGTCCTCGCCGGTAATCCCAAAGCAAAAGGTCAATTCCTCAAGGGGGACTTTCTTTCCCGTCACGCGAAGCAGCGTATCCTGCAGGGCGTGAAGAATAGCGTCCTCGCTGTTTAATAACGTTCCGTCAATGTCAAAAACAATTTGCTTATATTTCATTTCTTTATTCCTCTATAATTTTTTTCTGCGGAGTTTTTAATTTTCGCGGGCAACGGGCTAAGCGGCCCGCAGTTTTTTTACGAATCCGGGAAGCCAGTCCGCTGCCCGCCACAATCCATAGGCCGCCATCGGCACGCACAGCACAAAATATCCAAGGCCGTAGCGGCCGCCCGCTTCCCAGAACAGGTGGAAAAAGTAGCCGCCAAAGACGCAGAGGATAAGAAACGAGGCGGGAAGGGACCTCTTTTTTATATGGAAAAAAGCGCATATGGAAGCGCCGAACAAAATCAAAAAGTGGTAGAGATTCATAAGCCATTCCAAAATCAAACGCCCGTTTCCGTAAATAAGGTAAAGGGCAAGGGGGGATTGGTCGTCCCTGTGGCGGCTGTACCATTCGTTTGTAATTTGGCACTGAAAACCGGGGTCGTTCCATTGGGAGATAAATTTCCGGTAAAAGAAACGCAGCCCGGACTTGGGGGAGGATAAAAAGGAGCTTAAGGATTCTTTTAGGGAGGCCATACAGAGCTGCGCGGTTTTATCGGCGTCGAAGCCGGTGGCTGTATAGGTCGTCCAGTTGTAGCCGTTGTACCAGCCGTTTTCCAGATAATCATTTTCCTGCAGGCCCATTGCAATCCACGCAATTTTGGGAATACCGTCGGGAATAGGGAGGCCGGAGGCCTTTGCGTAATACAAATTTATGGCGAAAGTGCCAAGGGAGGGCGCCAGCAGCAGCGCACCGGCAAAGACAAGGGAAAACCAGTCCTTTGTGCTGATAAAATGAAGAGCCAGTATGATTACGGCGGCGGCTAGGATAACGGAATTGTTGGACTTTAGCAGGATGGCAAAGCCCATACAGAGCGCGCCGGGAACAATCAGGGAACGCTTTTTCGTGTTTAAATATCGTATCACCAGATAAATGGCGGGAACGGCAAGGCCCATGCCGGGAATGTCCCCATAGATAAAGGTCGAGTAAAGGTAAAGAGGGAGCATACCAAAGCAGAGGACGGAGAGCAGTATCTGTATGGAATCGTTGTGAAAAAGCTCCTCCGCAATCCGGTGTAAAAAGTAAACGGTAGAAAAAATTGCGGCGGTGTTTAAGAACTGAAGAACCGTAAAATTGTTGACCCCAAAAATAAAGTAAACCAGCTCCAAAAGGGAAATCATACCGAGCTGGTGGGGGTAATGCACCAGATATCCGTCGTCGGAGAGAGAGGAATAATCCCCCTTTAAAAAGGCAACGGCAATCTCGCTTAAGGAGGCGCTGTCGCAGGCCACGTTTACCCGGTAAATAAAGATAATCAGCAGGCATATTATTACGCAATAAACAAGGGAGGCCTTTTCAAGCAGCTTACAGAGCCCTTGGGCGGGAGCGCATTTTCCCAAAAGAAAGGACGTAAGCCCTATAAACAGCAACGTCAAAAAAAGCAAAAGAACGGGAAAGTCCGGCTTGTAAAGAGGTTTTTCCACGTCCTGATACAGCTCCATGTAGGTAGTCTGAAACAGAGAAAAAAAGGCGTTTGCCGCAAGCAAAAGCCCGGCGGGAATTAGGTAGCATAAAATTAAGCTGTGGACAATTCGTTCTTTTCCGGTGAGAGAATTCATAAAACCGCGCCTTTCCTCATGTGGATTCTGTATGTAACAGTATATCCGCTTGCCGCCGCTTTTTCAAGTTTTCGAGGCCATTTCTTGACCGGTATTTCATATCGTGATACCATGTATGAAAATAAGCTGAAAGGAAACTTTGACCTGATGGCACGCATAAAAAAGGAAAAAAACCGGAACCCGGAGAGAGTTGATATCCGGTTAGAAAAGCTGAATGAACGGCTGAAAAAATGGGTGACGCCTAAAAGGCTGTCCGTTTTTTTTACAGTTGTCTATATAGTGAGCCTGATACCTCTTCTCTGGATAGGCTGGTACAATTATCCCAGCGCAGACGATTATACGATTGGAAACAACAGCAGGCAGGCGTGGGTGAGCAGCCATAACATTTTTAAGGTGCTTGGCGCGGGAATTGCAAGGGGCATAGAGGACTGGCTGGAGTGGATGGGGTACTTTACCTCCAATATTTTAATGGCGATACCGCCAAACAGCTTTCATGAAAGGCTTTATGTGATTACCGTGTGGGTTATGCTTGCCATGCTCAGCTTTTCCACGGTTTATTTGCTGCAGACTATTTTTGTCAAGGTTTTCCGGGCGGACAAGTATACGGGCCGCTGCGCCGCTGTGGCAATGCTGTTTGTGACGGTTCAATGTATGGTGGGAAGAGTGGAGGCCTTTTACTGGTACAGCGGCGCGGCGAATTATATGTTTGTACACGGCATGTCGCTGTTCTTTTACGGCCTCTTGATATCTGCGGTTTACGATAAGGGAAAAAAAAGAGCGGTAAAGCTTGCGGGCGCGTCCTTCCTTGGATTTTTTACGGGGGGCGGCAATCAGCTAACCGCGCTGAATGTCGCCATTATTATGGTGGTGGCAATACTGCTTATTTCCTACAGAAAAAAGTGGAGGGAATACCGGGCGTTCGCCATTCCCATAGGGCTGTTTTTCTTGGGGTTTGTGCTGAATGTGGCGGCGCCGGGAAATTGGGTGCGGGCGGAAGGGATTTCCGGTATGAATCCCATAAAAGCTGTGATGGTTTCCTTCTACTATTGCCTTGACTATTGTCTGGGGGAATGGTTTAGCTGGCCGGTGCTGGTGCTTGTGGTTTTGCTGATTCCGCTTTTTTGGCATATGGCGGGGGAGACGAAGTTTCGCTTTCCATGCCCCCTTGTTGTGACCTTGTTTGGCTACTGCGTGGTATCGGCAATGATGACGCCGCCGCTTTTTGCGGTGGGGAATATAGGCGCGGCAAGGCTGCAGGCGCTCACCTTTACCATGTTTATTTTAACGCTTACCCTGTGCGTGGGGTATGCGGTTGGATGGCTGAAAAAGAAAACGGAGGTAAAGAAGGAAGAGGGCTTTTCCATAAATGAAATTTGGTGCCTTATGGGCGGAATTTTGTTTTTTGCCTTTGGGGCGATTCTTACAGTGATACCGGAACCCCATTACTTTACGTTTTCTTCCGCAGTTACCGATTTGGCAGACGGCAGCGCAAAGGCATACGGGGATGCGCTGGGAGAACGGCTGGAGCTGTACAGAAGCGGGGAGAAAAACATTATTGTGGAACCCCTGCCCAGCCAGCCGGAGCTTTTATATTTTTCGGATATCAAGGAGGATTCGGAGGACTGGGAGAATAAGGGGGTTTGCCGGTTTTACGGGTTAGAGTCAGTGAAGGTGCGGGGGAAATAAAAGTAAAAAGAGGCAAGCAAGAAAAATAAGGCCCAAAAGATACGAGCAAGAAAAATAAAGGTAAAAAAGAACAGCGCGGATTATAATTCGCTGACGGCCTTTGCAATGCGCGCTGCGCCGTTTCCGTCAACCAAGGCTTTCATAGCGTTTCCGGCGCGCTTTCTTTTTTGATAAGAGCTATCGTGTTCGGATATTAAAGCGGACATGGAAGCCGCCGTGTTTTCCGAGGAATAATCTTTGATAAACAGAATAATTTTTTGAAGGACGGCGTTTAAATCTCCGCGCAAATCTCCCGCGCAGGGAATTGCGCCCGCGGCCTCAAAGGCTCTAGCGGCGGACTGTTGATTGTCCGCCATGATAAAGCTGAGGGAGGGGATGCCGAGGGCGCAGAGCTCGTATAGGGTAGTTCCGGCGGCGGAAACCGCCAAGTCGCAGCCTAGCATCAGGGCCGCCATATCAGCCACGTTTTCGTGAAGGCAAAGGAAGGAAAATTCTTCGGCATATCTGTAGAGCGCATTTTTATCGGTATTTAATTTCCCAATTACAATATGTACGGCAATCTGGTTGGCGGAAAAGAAATCGGCCAAACCGCTTGTTTTTAAATTTTGGACAAAGGTAAGGCAGAAATGGCGGGGGTCGCTCCCCCCGGTGGTGATTAGGAGATTTTCCACCTGTTTTTTAATGGAAATTTGCCGGTTTTGAAATTGGCTGCGCAGAGGCGCATAGGCGGCGCCTAAAAGAAGCCGCCCAGCGTTTCGGTAAGAGGCCTTGTAGGAGGCTGTTTCCGAATCCGGGATAACGTCATAGTTGATGAGCAGGTCCACGGGATAATCAAAAAGCCGTAAATCGTCCAGATAGGCGATTTTTGCATAGGGTCTTAGGGCGGAAAGATAGCTTTCCGTCACGTAGTAGGAGTCAAGAAAATAAACGGGCTGCTGGTTTGTGACATGATTGTCATAATGGAAAGCAGATGCGTCATTGCAGGGGGAAGCAGCGGTATTGTATATTTGAGCGGAAAGAAGAGAGACCACCTCAGGCAGTTCCCGCTCAAGCTGGTTATAGGATGCAGTCTGCAATTGCAGGATAGTTCCAATTTTTTCAAATCCTGAAAGACCGCCCTTTTCCGGCGGTGCTGTGGTCTGCCCGCTTATAGCCTTGCAGAAGGGCAAAGGGTTACTTTCGGCATGATAAGAAGCCATAATCCCCTTTAGCAAATCAAAGCTTTCCCTGTCGGAGACCAGAAAACGCACGTCCATGCCAAGCTGCCTGCAGGCAAGGGCGACAGAAAAACAGCGCATTAAATGGCCGGAGGCAATCTGGGCGTTTCCGTCTGTGCGGATGTAAACTAGTCGATGAGTTCCCATTGAAGCGGCGTTCCTTTCTTGAGGAAGGCTTTGGCGGTTTTGCCCAGCACTTCTTCATAGTACATGGTGTGGAGGCCAAGCAGGCCGTTGCCGGGGCGGATGGAGCGGATATTTTCAGGGGTCAGCGTTTCGCCGGGGGCGATATCTTTTACCACAAAGAGGGAGCGGGAGCCGCCGTGCTCCAATTTTTGGGTGTCGGTTAAGGCGTAAACATCGCTGCCCAAGGCCTTTTCCATGATGCGGATATCCTTTACCATCTGGGCAAATTCTTCCGGCTCCATGGAAAAAGCGCTGTCAGGCCCGCCGTCCGAGCGGCGCAGGGTGAGATGCTTTTCTACCATCTTGACGCCCATGGCAATGGAGCCCGCGGAGACGATAGTTCCCATGGTGTGGTCGGAAATGCCCGTAAGGCAGTCGTAGTTTTTTGCTAAAGTGGGAATTACCCTTAAATTCACGTCCTCGTAGGGGGTGGGGTAGGCGGACACGCATTTTAAAAGAATCACGTCCTCGTTTCCCTCCTGCCGACAGACGGAGAGAGCCCGCTCGATATCCTCAGGGTAAGCAACCCCGGTAGAAAGGATAACCGGCTTGTGGAGCCGCGCAACCTTGCGGAGCATAGGGATGTCGTTTATCTCATAGGAAGCAATCTTGTAGGCGGGGATGTCCATTTTTTCCAAAAAATCAACGGAGGTGAGGTCGAAGGGGGCGGAAAAACACTCCATGCCAAGCTTATTGGCCGCCTCCTTCAATTTGGGCTGCCACTCCCAGGGGGTATAGGCCTCGCTGTAGAGCTTGTAGAGGGTGGTGCCGTCCCAGATGGTGCCCTCGTGAATCTGAAAGGCAGGGTCGTCGCAGTCAATGGTGATGGTGTCCGGGGTGTAGGTCTGTAGCTTTACGGCGTCCGCTCCCGCCTGCGCCGCAGCATGGATAAGCTCTATAGCCCGCCCGTAATCCTGATTATGGTTGCCGGACAGCTCCGCCACAATAAAAACCGGGGAGGCTTCGCCGACGGTGCGGCTTCCAATTTTCATTTCTTTATTCATAGGTGTTCCTCCTGATTCTTCTTTTAATATTTAAATAAAAAATAAGGTCTAATTTTAGAGATTTTCAACGTGATTTTTCTGTAAAAATTCCTCGTTTGTCCATGATTCCCTTGCGGTAAAAAGGGACCCGTCCTCGTGCTCCGCGTAGACGGCGGGGAAATAGTTAATGAAAAGGGGATTTAAGCACATAGTATAGCCTCCCGCCGTGTCATAGATAATCTTATCGCCGGGGATAAGGGACGGGCCGCCTACAATTTCAAAAAGCCTGTCGTATTCCATGCAGGTGGCTCCGCAAATCCACTGGCTGGCTTCTATATTTCTGACAGAAGCGTCGGAAATGTATTGTATATGGTGCGGGTAAACGTGCCGGGTCACCAAGGGGTTTAAGTTGGTGCGGCTTCCGTCGGTGACGATAAATTTCCGCCCCCGGATATCCTTTACGTCAAGTACGGTTGTCTCAAAGGTAACGGCCCTTGAGATAAGGGAAACGCCGGGCTCCGCAATGATTTTCGTCGTTTCCGGTTGAAAATAGTCGGAAAGCTCCTTGCAGATTTCCCGGAAATAGTCCCGGTAATCGGGCAGGTCGTCCCTGCCGCCAAAGTAGCCGCCGCCCATATCCACGTAGGAGAGGGAAAGCCGGTACTCTTTTGCAATTTGAACCGCCATTTTTGCAAGGGCGGCAAATACCTGCAGGCTTCGGGACTGGGTGGAGGAATGTAAATGCAGGCCGGCGATTTGCACGTTGGGCAGGGCGCGGAGCCTTTCAATAACGGCCTTTAAGCCTCCGTTTTCATAGCAGTAGCCGAAGCGGCCGCCGGTTTCCTCCGCCAGTATCTCCTTAGGGCACAGGGAGGCAATGTCGCAGTTGACCCGAACCCCTACCGTAAACTGCCGGTCAGGGTACAGGGCGCTCAGCTCCCCCAGCCATTCCGGCTCATAGGTGGAATCCAAATTTACAAATCCTCCGGCAAGAAGAACCTCCTCAAACACTTTTTTATCCTTGATGGGGCCGTTGTAGATAATATGCTTTTTTGGGAAACCAAGCCGAAGAGCCAAGTCGTATTCCGTTTTCGATACCACTTCGGCGTAAAAACCGCGGGCTTTTAAATAAGCGAGAAGCCATGGCAGGGAGTTGGTTTTGACGGAGTATCCCATAATATAATTGCCCCAGTTTTTGGCGAGGGCCTCTTTTAAGAGAGAAATATCATATAGTAAATCCTTTTCCCTGATTCGGAAAAAGGGCGTTTGCAGTTGTTCCATAGAGAAAACCTCCAAAATCAAAATCGTGTTCGTTTATAAGCCTTAAGCGCGCTTAGACGCCGCCGCAAAGAAGCTTATATTTCATTTCCGCCAGCCGCCAGTCCTCAAGGGTGTCGATGTCCTGAACCTCCAAATCGGTCAAGATTAAAGGCAACAGGCGGGGCACGTCGGTAGTTCCGGCCTGCAGAAAAACGTCGGTGCGGCAGGCGTAAAACTGGCCGCAGTCGTGGTAAATTTTGGGAAGGTCTTGGCTGCGGGCCCCGGCGTACTCAGGAAATTGACGTTCCACATAGCCCTTTTCATTTAAAATAAGGCCCCGCTGGGGCGGATAGGAAAAAGGGACCACAGGAACAACGCTGTCGGCCTCCTTTAACAGCTCCATGGCGCGGCGAAGCTTATCGCCGCCAAGGAAGGGGGCGGTGGGATAAATGCAGCAGAAAGCCTCAAACTCCCGCCCAATGCGCTGGTAAGCGGTAAGCACTTCCATAATTACGTCGTCGGTGGAGGCGTAATCCCCGGCATTTTGCTCCGAGCGGAAGAAAGGAATACTGGCCCCGGCGGCCCTAGCAATCTCGGCAATCTCTTTATCGTCGGTGGAAACCATGATTTCCTCAAAAACGCCGGAGGCCTTGGCAGCCTCGATGGAGTAGACAAGGATAGGCTTGCCGCAGAATTCTTTAATGTTTTTTCTGGGAATCCGTTTGCTGCCGCCGCGGGCAGTGATGATGGCTAGGTTTTTGGGGGTCATTTGTTTTATCCTTTCCGCGCGGGATTGGCCGCGCCAGATAGTCTTAAGGCCAAGAGGCTGCAATTTGTATCAAGTATCATTAAGTATATACCATTATACATTGCAATCAAACAAAAAACTATGGTAAGATAATTTGAAAATGAATTTTTATAAGTGAAAAAGGAGCTTATAGGGCTTTGAAGGGGATAAAAAAATCAAAAAAACGGGTTTATATCTGCCATACCTATTATCATGCATATATCGCCTGCTTGAAGGAGCTGGAGCTGATAAGGAATCATGGGGAGCGGGAAAGGGGACAAGCCTGTCTTTTGCTCAGCTCCCTGTCAAACGATTTCGGCTCCTTAAAAGAGCGGGCCGAAAAGTCGGAGCTTTTTGCGGAGGTTCTTTCTTATGATGAAAAGCCGGAAAGCTTTTTCCCGGAGCTTTTACCCTATCATAAGGACAGGGGAAATATTGCGCTCAACATGCTTGCCAGAATCAAATTTACAAAAATGATGGGGCGGCTGCAGGCGCCCTTTGTGCCGGTGGATTTGCGAGAGTACGAGGATATTTATGTGTTTTGCGATTCCGACCCTATCGGCTACTACTTGAGCACGCATAAGATTTATTACCACGCGGTGGAGGACGGGCTGGACTGCATCCGCTATTACGACGCGGCCCGCTACGATAACAGAGGGTGCTTTGGGCTAAAGGCGTGGATGGCGGCAAGGAATTTGATTTTTATTCAAAACGGCTATTCCAAGTACTGCCTTGACATGGAGGTCAACGACATTTCGTCTCTTGCGTACCCCTGCAAAAAATACATTGAAAAGCCCAGACGGGAGCTGACGGAAAATTTAAAGGGCGGCGAAAAAGCGACGCTTGTGTCAATTTTTGTGGAGGATTTGCAGGAGCTAAAAAACAAGCTGGCCTTTGGGGAGGGGCATGAGCGCAAGGTGCTGCTGCTGACGGAGCCCTTGTGCAATCTTGAGACGAGAGAGCGTATTTTCAGGGATATTATTGACGAGTATGGATATATTGAAGGGCAAAAGGCGCAGATTTTAATTAAACCCCATCCAAGGGATGTATTGGATTACAGGAAAGCATTTTCGGAACAGATTGTATTGGATGGGAAATTTCCTATGGAAATTTTAAATTACATGGAAAATCTGGTTTTTGACAGGGTAATTACGGTGTTTACCGTTCCCGACGCAATTTCCTTTGCAAAAGAAAAGCTGATTTTGGGGGAGGGCTTTATGGATACATATGAAGCCCCTGAA
>JAMPGS010000063.1 GCA_023663815.1 Clostridium sp. | reverse complement strand
TCTTTACCTTTTGTAAGTAGCCATACATAGAAAAACCACCCCAAAACTTTGACCAGCGACGGGATGGATTTTTCTATCTGTTTAATCGGTCAACCCACCTTGTGGGCGGTTGCTCTTCTGTGTTATTAATATAGCATACATATTAATTCAATTCAAGAGGTTTTAGGAGAAATTCTCCTAACAAGCGAATCTGGCTAACCAGATTCAGTGCTTGGTAAGACATATCTTAAATTTTTTATCTCGGAATGTAAAGCAGTCTTTCTACTAAAATGTATTTTATCGGCAAATGCGATGGTCGGCATTATATAATTTATAAAAAGCGCATATTAAATTAATAATCAAACATATTTCTATAATAATTGCTTCTATTGTCATGTTATCAGGATTCATATTTCCGTGTATTTCAAGTCCTAATAAAATTACAGCGAAAACTTCAATTAGAAGCGCAACAATTTGAACCCAAAAGAAAGCTCTTTTCATTTTTAAATTGCCTTTACAATTTCTGTTTTATTTGAATTCTTTCGGTAACATAGTTCCGAAAAGAAAGTGCAAAATTTAAACTTTTTGCGTTTTTCTGGACTGTATTTCCTTATGGACTTCAAGTCCACGGCTATTATAATAATCCATACGTTCTTGCAGGGTCATGTCTTTTGTTTGATAGTAGTTATATTCTCTTAATTTATGGATATCCGCAATAGTAAAATCGGGACTTAAAATAGGTTTATTCATAGATTATTTTTGACTTTCCAATAAACATTTTTATAACTAAAGTATACAAAAAAAAGTATATGAAAACAATAAAAAATTTCTTTTATTTCCCCTCCCCAAAGATTATAATAAGAAAAAAGAGCTTTTGAAACGGATTTCAAATGCATTTTTCAGGGAGGAAGATTATATGGGAATTAGCGGAGTAAAAACCACCGAATTTTTTGCGGCGCAGAACACGCAGGGCAAGCAGAGCATACAGAGCGCGCAAAATAAGCAAGGCGCGCAGGGCAGGCAAAGCCTTGGCAGAAAGAGCTTTGTGTTTACCAACACCACCGATATAGGGAAAGCGTTGGCGACGGGCAAAATTAACATAGACGGCGTGTCCGTTGAATTGTCGGAGGAGGCAATGCAGGCGCTTGAGGAGGCAAGGGAAAAATTTTACAAGGATAGGGACGCGGAGACAGAACGTTATGTAGCGGAGTTCAACAGCTATGTGGCGAAGCAGCAGGGCGAGGCCTACGAGGATATGGCGCAGGACATGGCAAAGGCGATGGAGACGGCGCGGAGAATTGCAAAGGGGGATATTGTCCCCGCCATGGACGAGAAAAAATTGATGGAGTATGACAAGGACCTTTACCAGATGGCAAAAACGGCCGCCATGCTGCATCAGATGGAAAAGCATCGGAAGCACAAGTCGCTGTATGAGGACGAGGAGGAGCGGGAGTACACTGACCCGGAGGAGGAGACAACCCCTATGCAGAAATTGGGCGTGGAGGTGGAAGTTGACTTAGGAGACGTGCCCGTGGTGGAGAGCATTTCGGAAGGGCCGCTTGAGGACATGGGATAGCGGCGATATGCATAGTATAAAGCCAGATGAAAGTTCAAAGTCAAATGGAAGTTCAAAGGTGAACGAAATTCCATAATACAAAGGAGAGCTTTACGTGAAAGGCGATTTGACTGTAGGCGCGCCCGGACAAAAAATACTCCGGCTTGCTCTGCCGGCGTTGCTGAGCGTGGCGTTTCAACAACTTTATAATATTGCCGACAGCATGATAGTAGGCCGTTACTGCGGACTGGACGGGCTGGCCGCAATAAGCGCCGGTTATCCGCTGACCGCGCTGTTTTTAGGTGTGGCGGTTGGCGGCAGCGCTGGGGTGACGATACTTGTCGGTTATTATTATGGCTCAAAAGACCCGCAAAAGGTCATGAAAGCAGTCGGCACCGCGCTGACCGCTTTTTTATCTCTTTCGGGGATTCTTGCCGGGTTTGGGCTTTTGCTTGGGGGGACGGCGATTCGTGTAATGGCGACCCCTGTGGATATAGCGGCGGATGCAAGGCTGTACCTCAATATATATCTGTTTGGGCTGCCGTTTTTGTTTTTGTATAACGTGGCAAATTCCATCTTTCAGGCTTTAGGGGACGGTACAACGCCCCTTGCGCTGCTATTATTTTCTTCGGCGCTGAATGTTTTGCTGGATTTGCTGCTGGTGGTTTGCCTTGGCGCAGGCGTGGGCGGCGCGGCATGGGCAACCTTCGCCTCGCAGACTCTTGCGGCGGTTACGGCGGCGGCGCTATTGCATAAACGCCTTGCGCCGATACGCGAGGAGGCGGGCGTCCTTAAACTGGCGGACGTTTATATGCTGCGCCAGCTTGTAGGTTATGCCCTGCCGGGAATTATGCAGCAAAGCTTTGTATCTGTGGGACAGTTGTTTATACAGGGTTCAATTAATGGCTTTGGGGCGGCGGTGGTAGCCGGACATGCCTCGGCATTTAAAGTGAACACAATAGTAATGATGTCGGTAAATGCTTTTGGCAATGCGCTTTCCGCCTACACGGCGCAAAATCATGGGGCGAAAAAAATGGAGCGGCTGCCGCGGGGCTATCGCGTCACAATGACCGCGGTGGTGCTGCTTTGCTTGAGCATTATTGCGTTGGCGCAATGCTTTGGAGGCAGCTTTATCGCTTTGTTTTTGGAAAAGCCCTATAACAAGCAGGCCCTTGATACCGGCGTATTGTTTTTGCGCCTTGTAACGCCCTTTTATATACTGCTGGCGGTTAAAATGACAACCGATTGTCTGCTGAAAGGCGTGGGCAATATGCGGGCCTTTGCGGTAAGTACCTTGTTTGATTTGGCGGTTCGCGTTGGGACGGCGCTTATAGGAAGCGGGCGGTTTGGATACGTTGCAATCTGCCTGTCCTATCCGGCGGGATGGGTTGTGGGCATCGCCATAACGATGGCGTATTATTTCCGCGAGCCGCGAATTAAGCGGCCGCTTGCAGACAGTTGACGGCTGCCGCAGAACACGTCTGCTTTTTGAAGAAAATTCGTTGCTGCGGGAAATCAAACTTTTGCATGGCCGTTTGTTTGCCGCGTCCTTATCCGTTCTCCATGCCCGCTTATTATTGTTTATAATATCCAAGAAAATCGCCGAGGCTGCTCATAGCCTCCTTAAGCACTTCCATGCGGGGCAGGTACACGATGCGGAAGTGGTCGGGCTGATGCCAGTTGAAGCCGCCCCCGTGGATAATCAATATTTTTTTGTCCCGAAGCAAATCCAAAGCAAATTTCTCATCGTCCAGAATATTAAATTTTTTAACGTCCAGCTTAGGGAAAATGTAAAAGGCCGCCTTGGGCTTTACCGCGCTGACACCCGGAATGTCGTTTAACGCCTTGAAGATATAGTCCCGCTGCTCGTAAATTCTTCCGCCGGGGACAATGTAATTGTTTACGCTTTGATAGCCGCCAAGGGCCGTTTGAACGATGGACTGGGCGGGAACGTTGGAGCAGAGCCGCATGTTGGAAAGCATGTTAAGCCCTTCAATATAATCCTTGGCAAGCCGTTTGTTGCCGCTTAATATCATCCAGCCAATCCGAAAGCCTGCAATCATATGGGATTTGGAAAGCCCGCTGTAGGTGACGCAGAATAGATCCGGCGCAAGGGAGGCGATGGGGATATGCTTGGCGTCGTCCATCACAAGCCGGTCGTAAATCTCGTCCGAAAAGATAATCAGGCCGTGCGCCCTTGCAATCTCCACAATCTGCTGCAGTATCTCCTTGGGATATACCGCGCCTGTGGGGTTGTTGGGGTTGATGATGACGATGGCTTTTGTGCGGTCGGTTATTTTTTTCTGAATATCCGCTATGTCGGGATACCATTCCGCCTGTTCGTCGCAGATATAGTGAACCGCTTTCCCGCCCGCTAAGGTGACGCAGGCCGTCCATAGGGGATAATCCGGCGCGGGAATCAGCACCTCGTCCCCGTCGTTTAACAGGGCCGACATGCTGAGATTAATCAGCTCGCTGACGCCGTTTCCGGTGTAAATGTCGTCTATGGAAAGGTTGGGGATATTTTCAAGCTGGGCGTACTGCATGATGGCTTTTCTGGCTGAAAAAAGGCCTTTTGCGGCGGAATAGCCCTCACATTCGGTCAACTGCCGCTGCATGTCGTAAATGACCTCATCGGGAGTGCGGAAGCCGAAGGGGGCGGGGTTGCCGATGTTTAATTTTAGCACGCTGGTTCCGTTTTCCTCCATTCTTATGGCTTCGTCCACCACAGGGCCCCGGACGTCGTAGAGAACGTCGTCAAGTTTTGATGATTTTTTAATTTCTTTCATGACACTTACTCCTTTTATGTTTAGATTTTCAATTTTTTGCGTTTGTTTTTTTTCCGTCTTTTGCGTTTGTTTTTTTTCCGCCGTATCCATGACCGGGGAGGAGGAAAGGCCATAGAGCCATTCCGCGTCCACGTTCAGCACCTTTGCGAGAAACAAGGCGATATTTTTTCGGGGGACCGCCTTTCCGCTGACGTACTGGCTCATTTGGCCCTTTCCAAGTTTAACCCCGGCTTTGCTGGCTTCCCGGAGAAAATCCACCTGCTTTAGATTTTGGCTTTTCATGGTTTGCTTCAGCCGCGCCGCAAATGTTTCGTTTGTCATACCTTTTTCATCTCCGTATCTTTAAAAGTTCATTTTAAACTGTGACGATTTATGAATGATAATATCACACCGGATTAAAAAGTTCAACTATAAAAATAAGAAAAGTTCAATATAAAATAAAAAGTTTATTTTTCAAAAATTTATTTCACAAAAGTTCATTATTAAAGTTTGAAATTGCTTTTTCCAATTAAGTATAATATAATGATTCTGCTTTAAAGGCATATTTTTGCAAGGCGTGGGGCGCGGCGATATTTTAGCTTTCTTATAAGTCTTTCTATTGCGGAGTTCCTTGAAAGAATGATATACTAAAATTATATTAAGAGAAAACGAAAAGAAAACGGATTCGGAGGAACAAAAGTTGCAGGATGCGGTAGCGAAAGCTCTGGAAGGAAAATTTAATAGCGATATTCATTCACTGGAATTTTCAAGTCCCGTCATTGAGCTTGGTCTGCGCTCAGGGGAGATTTACGAGGGGAGCTTTACCATATCGGGCCCCGAAAACGAGATGACGGAGGGAACGGTTTCTTCCACAAGGCTTAAAATGGAGTGCTTGACAAGCCGTTTTTCCGGCTGTCAGGAGGAGATTGCCTATCGTTTTGACGCTTCCGGCATGGAGGAGGGGGACAGCTTTCGAGGAGAGTTCCGCGTGATATCCAATCACGGGGAATACTATATTCCCTACGATATTCACATTATCTCCGAGACGCTGGACTCGGAGCTTGGGGAAATCAGGAATTTGTTCCACTTTGCCAACCTTGCCAGAACAAACTGGAAGGAAGCGGTGAGCCTGTTTTATTCCAAGGATTTTGAAAAGGTTTTTTCCGGCGTGGACAGGCAGTACTATGGTATTTACAGGGGGCTTGCCGGGGGAGCCGGAAGAGAGCAGAATGTGGAAGAATTTCTGCTGGAAATCAAAAAAAAGCAAAAGACGGAATTTGTGCTGGAGGAAACGGAAGTCCGCATGGAAAATCCCCGCGGCATGGAGACGGGCCGCCTTATCATTAACCGCAACGGCTGGGGATACTCGGAGCTGTTTTTGGAGGCGGACGGCGATTTTCTTATTTTGGAGAAGGATAGGATTGGGGAGGCGGACTTTCAGGGAAATAGCTGCAGGCTGCCCTTTTACGTGTCGGCGGAAAAGCTCCACGGGGGCAGAAATTACGGGAGTATCCGCCTTTACAATGCTTATGTATCTTTGTCCGCAAGGATTACGGTGATTCATCAATCGTCCTTGAGGAAAGTGCCGGGAATACGGAAGCAGAAAAGGCATAAGATTGCGGAGATGATGCAGTTTTACGAGGCCTTTCGCATCAAAAAAATCAGCGCGGCCTCGTGGATGAAGCGGACGGAGGAGCTTTTAAACGAGCTGACGCAGATGGACGGGCGCGACGTTTCCCTAAAGCTCTTTAAGGCGCAGCTATTAATCACGCAGGAGCGCGCGAACGAGGCGGAGTGGTACTTAAACCAGTCGGAGAAAGAGGTAAAAGAAAACTTTGACCCGGCGACCTACTGCTATTATCTTTATCTGACGACGCTTCTTGGCAAGCCTGATGTGGACACGGACGAGGCGGCCGCGCAGGTGGAGCGGATTTTCGTGCAGAATTCCGGAAACTGGCGGATTGCATGGCTGCTTCTTTACATTTCCGACGAGTACAGCAAAAGCCCATCCCGAAAGTGGATGATATTGGAGGAACAGATGCGGCAGGGGTGCAAGAGCCCTGTGCTTTATATAGAAGCGTGGAATTTAATCGCGGCCAATCCGGCCCTCCTTATGCGGATGGAGGATTTTGAGCTTCAGGTTTTGTTTTACGCGGCCAAAAAAGAAATCCTGACGCCGGAGGTGATTATACAAATTGTTTATCTGGCGCAGAAAATGAAAAATTACTCGGAAAGGCTTTTTGTCATCCTGAAAGCCTGCTATAAGACGGCTCCTAATAACGAGGTGCTGCAGGCGATTTGCACCCTGCTCATTAAGGGGAATATAACGGAGCCCTTTAGCTTTCCATGGTATGAGATGGGAATTAAAAAGGAGCTCCGCATCACAAGGCTTTACGAGCACTATATGATGGCGCTGCCTCTTGCGGAGAATAGGGAAATCCCTAAAATTGTCCTTATGTATTTCGCCTTTGACAGTACCCTTGACAGCCTGCACAACGCCTTTTTGTACGCTTATGTACACCGGAACCGGGGGCAGTTCCCGGATTTGTATGAAAATTATAGGGAGCAGATTGAGCGGTTTGTGGTGTTCCAAATTCTCAGGGGGAAAACCAACCGCTATCTTGCCTATTTATATAAAAACCTGATTACCCAGTCGATGCTCACGGAGGAGACGGCCAAGGGGCTTTCCACGGTTTTGTTTATGCGGCGGGTGACGGTGCGCCGGGAGGATATCCGCAGGCTGGTTTTGGTTTATGAGAAAGAAAAATACGAGGCCGTTTATCCCATTGCGGGGAGGGAAAATTATATTCCCATTTATGGCAGCGACTGCCGCCTGTTTTTGGAGGACGCGGAGGGAAACCGGTACTGCCGGGAGGAGGAGTATACTTGCGAGAGGCTCCTTGTACCGGACCAGCCTGCCCTTATGATTGCGCCCTATGTGACGGGGTGCGTCCACTTTGACTTATGGCTGTGCGAGCGGGGCGACAATTTGTCCGCGGTGACGGCGGAAAACGTAATGTATATGAAGCGTCTGGTGGAGTCGGAGCAGATTTTGGACGAGACCTGCAGGGAAATTCGGATGCGGCTGATAGACTTTTTCTACGACAACGACAGGATTCAGGAGCTGGACGAGTTCTTGGAGGCCCTCACCCCGGCGCAGGTGGAAAACAGATGCTTTGCGCAGGCCGTCCGCTTCCTTGTGCTTCGCGGCATGTATGAGAAAGCCTACGAGTGGATAAGGGAAAAGGACGACGAGGGCGTGGAGGCCAAGATTATCATGCGGCTTTGTAGCCGTCTGCTGGCTCTTGGCGGAATTGCCGTGAGCGAGGACGCGGCCGCAAAAGATGCGGCCGCAAGCGGCGTTACCGTGAACGGTATGGAGGAAAACCCTGCCATGACCGTGCTGGTGTTTCAGGCTTTTCGGGCGGGGAAATACGACGAAAACATGCTGGAATATCTGTGCAGCTTTTTTGCGGGCACCAGCAAGGAGATGCGGGACGTTTGGAAAGCGGCGGAGGCCTTTGGGGTAAATACCTACGGGCTTTCGGAGCGGATTTTAATACAGATGCTTTACACCGGCGCTTACCTAAACGAGCGGACGGAGATTTTTAAAAGCTATGTGTCCGGCGGGGCAAGAAGCGAGGTTGAGCTGGCGGCACTTTCCCTGTGCTCCTACGATTATTTTGTGAAAAACAAGCAGATAGATAGTTTTGTGCTGGAGGATATGCTTCGGGCGGCGGAACGGCAGGAGGAGCTTCCTCTTGTGTGCAAGCTGGCCTATGTGAAATATTACGCGGAGAATAAAAAGCAGGTGGACGAGCAGATATCGCGCTACCTAATTCTTTTCCTGAGGGAGCTGCTTGCAAAAAATATTTACTTCCCGTTCTTTAAGGAGTACGCCGGCCATATTGCTTTCATGCGCCGGTTTATGGATAAGACCATGATTGAGTACCGGACCAGAAACGGAAACAAGGCGTTCATTCATTATCTTATGGAAAAGGACGGAAACGGCGGGGAGGAATACCGGAAGGAAGAAATGCGGGATATGTACGGCGGCATCTGCGTTAAAGAGTTCGTTCTGTTTTTTGGAGAACATCTTCAATATTATATTACGGAGCTTTTTGACGGAAAAGAAAATTTAACCCAAAGCGGAACCCTAAGCCATAACGATGCAAACGGGGAGCAGACGGCGAGCAGGTACGCGCTGTTAAACGACATTGCCATTGGAAGGAATCTGCACGATTACGACACCATGGAAAGTCTTTTGTACGAATATTTTGAACAGGATTTTGTGGTTAAAAAATTGTTCTATATGATATAAGCGGGGGAAAAATGTTCCAGAACCAGAAAGAATTTGCGGGGAAAAAGAATACAAAAAAGGTGATTGTGGGATACGACTTGGGGCGAGAGCGGGCGCAAATCAGCTATTGCGGCATGGAGGAATCCGACCCGGAGACGGTATCGGCGGTAGCGGGCACGGAGCAGTACAACATTCCCGTGGTACTGTGCAAGCGGCAGGGGGTGGGCCAGTGGTATTACGGGAGAGAAGCCCTAAAGTTTGCAAAGGAGGAAAAGGGGATTCTTGTGGAGGATTTGCTGACCCTAGCGGAGCGGGGGGAGGACGTGCTTGTGGAGGAGGAAGCCTTTGACCCGGTGGCCCTCTTAACCCTGTTTATAAAAAGGAGCCTTTCCCTGCTTAACATGCGCGTTTCCTTAAATCAAATAGAAGCTCTAATGTTTACCATGGAGGAGCTTACCCCCCGCATGGTGGATATTTTGGAAAAGGTGTCGGCGGGGCTTATGCTGAAGGCAGAGCACATTTCCTTCCAAAGCCATATGGAGAGCTTTTACGCCTACACCCTCCATCAAAATAGGGAGCTGTGGAAGAATGACGTGGTGATATTTGAGTACAATACCATATTGAAGGCGCTGTGCCTTGAGTGCAACCAGAGGACAAGGCCTCAGGTGGTGTTCATAAAGCAGCAGGATTTTTCCGAGATGGAGCGGCGGGTTTGGCGGGAGGAGCCTGAAAAAAAGCAGCAGCAGATGGAGGAGCTGGATGCGCTGTTCCTTTATCTTGCGGAGAAAGTCCTTGCAGGGAGGATTGTGTCCACGGTGTTCCTTTTGGGGGACGGCTTTAAGGAGGACTGGATGAAGGAATCCTTAAAGTTTTTGTGCAGGAACAGAAGGGTTTTTCAGGGAAACAATCTGTACAGCAAGGGCGCCTGCTACGGCATGGCGGAGCGTTTAAATCCCGGCCGGGAGTGGAAAGAATATGTGTATCTGGGGGAGGACAAGCTTAAGTCCAACATTGGCCTTAGGGTGCTCCGCTGCGGGGAGGATTCTTACTTTGCCGTGCTGGACGCGGGGATAAACTGGTATGAGGCTGTCTCGGAATTTGAAATCATTTTGGAGGACGGAAATACCATAGAATTTGTGATTACGCCTCTGACGGGGGGCAATGTGACAAGCAAGACCATTACCTTGGACGGACTGCCGGAGCGTCCGGCGAGAACCAGCAGGTTAAGCGTGCAGGTGGAGATGGCGTCCGTCGGCCAAGTGGTGGCTACCATAGTGGATAAGGGGTTTGGCGAGCTGTTTCCGCCCAGCGGAAAGGCGTGGACGCGGACTATTGAAGTGTAGGTACTGCAGGCATTGTTGACCTTGTAGGCGTTGTTGGTGTTGTTGATATTGTTGGTACAGGGAAGGTTTTATTTCAAGAAGGAGCGGTAGGATTGCCATGGGCAGAATTTTGTTGTGTACGGGAAAATACGCGGAAAATCCCTATTATGTGGAAAGCTTTTGTACAAATGTGTACTGCGTGGAGGAACTCTGCTATCTTTTCGTGAGCAATCCCTTTTCCATCGACAGGGATATCATGGACAAAAAGCTTGCCAGATGGCTGGACGAGGAGTGCGGCCTTTCGGAGCTTGGACACCAATTGTTAAAGCTGTTCCAGCGGGGGAGCCAGCCGGGCATCTTCGTGGGAATGATTTTAGATTACGTGAATTACTGCACGCCGGAGGAAAAGAAAAAAATCGAGGAGGCGCTGCAAAGCAGCGCGGGCCTCTCAGAATATGAAAAAAAGAAGAAGCAGGCGGATTTTCTCCTAAAAAATAATAGGCTATTGCTGGCTATAGAGGAGTACGACAGCCTTATCCGGCAGCTTCCCGACGCGGAAAGCGCGCTGGCCCCTATGCTTTACCACAATATGGGGGTGGCCTATGCCGGTATTTTTCAGTTTGAGATGGCGGCGAAATATTTTAAGCGGGCATACGATAGGTCGGGCAAGGAGGAGTCGGGCGTCCAGTTCCTTATGGCGTGGAGGCTGGCCCTGCCGGAGAACGACTACATTGCTTATATCGCGGAGCACGGGGAATATCACGCCCTTTCCCTTCAGGTGGAAAGGCAGCTTGAGATGGCGAAGGGGGCCTTTGAGGCCACCCGTGAGAGCAGGATGCTCAGCGCCCTTAAAATTTATAAGGAGGAGGGAAACGTGGCTTCCTATTATGAGGAAATCGACAAGATTATTTCAGGGAAGAAGGACGAATACCGGGAGCTGGTAGCGCAGTAAGCGCGGCATAAGGAAAGTTTTGTATAAGAAAAGTTTTGTATAGGAAAATTTTATAGGAAGCGGAGGCGGGCAAAGCCGTATGAATCTAATTAAGAAATTATTGAATTGGAAAAAACAAAATGACGAGCCTGTCTATGAGATAGAGGACTGGAACGAGGTTGTCTACGACAGGGACGATTTGAAGATAAACAACAAGGAACAGCGTCAGGAGTATGTGCGGGGCTGCCTTGAGCAGATAGCCGAGGCGGAGAAGGAGCTGGAAAATCTTCAATTTGAATACAACATGGTAACCTCCTACCTGCAGGATATGGAGGAGATTGAAGCTCTCCCGGAAGAGGAAAGGGCGATACTTGAGGAGTGCGCAAGAAAGATTGACACGCTGGAAAAGCAGCAGTCCGGCTACAGCGAGCGGTCCGGGAAAATGAACGACGAATCCTACCGCCGGATGGAGCGGCTTGAGGAGGAGGTTCAGGAGGGCCATAAAAAGTTAAGCGAGGCGGAGGAGCGTCAGGATTTAATCAAGCGGGACCTGCGCAGGCTGGACGGCGAGAAGCAGGCCTATCTATTCCGAAGAGGGGAGCTGCGCCGTTTAATTTCGGACACGAGGACGATGACGGTTATCTGCACCGCCGCGGTGCTTGCCTGTATTTTCGTGCTGTTTATACTGCAGTACGGCTTTCACATGAATACCAAGCTGGGCTATCTGGCGGCGGCGGGAGCGGGGGCGGTTGCCATAACGGTCATTTTTATCAAGCATAACGACGCGGTGAGCGAGCTTGCCAGAGTGGAAAGCGGAATTACCCGCATCATCAGGCTGCAGAACACGGTGAAAATACGGTATGTGAACAATACCAATCTGTTGGATTACCTTTATTTGAAATACAACGTTTCCAGCGCGGGGGAGCTGGACAAGAGCTGGCAGCAGTATCAGAAGGAGAAGGAGGAACGGCTAAACTACCAGCAGGCGGTAAAGCAGCTTGACCGTTACCAGAAGGATTTGCTTCACGTGCTGCGCAGGTATCAGGTGAAGGACCCCATGGTTTGGCTCCACCAGACGGCGGCTATTTTGGACAAAAAAGAAATGGTGGAAATCCGCCACAATCTGATAATTAGAAGGCAGTCGCTGCGGAGACGGATGGATTATAATAAGGAAGTGATTGCAGGAAACGCCCAAGCCGAGGTGAAAGATTTGGTGGAGAGCTACCCGAAGTACGCAAAGGAAATCTTAAATATTGTGGAAGAGTATGAAGAGGATTTTTCTTGACTTGTCCCTGCGGGCATGGTAGCATGATAGGCGGATAAGGGACGCTTTAGCATGGTAGAGAACTACAGCGTCCGGCAAATTATAAATCTTCTACTCTAAAGAGTTTGTGTCCGCGCTGCCTCCACAAACTCCCCAAGTATTTATACTTGTTGCATTTATGCTTGTGCATTTATGCTTGGGCAAAAAGCAGCGCAGAAATGAGGGAAAATATGAAAAAATGGATTGCGTTACTTATGACCGCCGTAATGACGGCAGGGGTTTTGGCAGGCTGCGGCTCCGGTTCAGGGGAAGCAAAGGAAACTGTTAGTTCAGAGGGAAATGCTGCAGAAGATTCTGGGGAAGGCTCTTCGGCAGATTCAGCAGAAAATTCCGTGGAAGCTTCCGTGGATACGGATGCGGCTCAGGATGCGGAAAGCGGAAGTACGGCGGGGGATAGGACGACTTTTACGGTGGGATTTGATGCGGAATTCCCGCCTTACGGGTATATGGATGAAAACGGCGACTATACCGGCTTTGATTTGGAGCTGGCACAGGAAGTGTGCAGCCGTCTTGGCTGGGAGCTTGTGAAGCAGCCCGTTGACTGGGATTCCAAGGACATGGAGCTTTCTTCGGGAGCTATCGACTGTATCTGGAACGGCTTTACCATGAACGGACGGGAGGACGCCTACACATGGTCCGTGCCTTATGTGGACAACAGTCAGGTATTTGTGGTAAAGTCTGATTCGGGAATCGCCGCTTTTTCTGACCTTGCAGGGAAGCTTGTGGGCGTTCAAAAGGATTCCTCCGCGTTAGCGGCCTTAGAGGGAGATTCCGCCGACCTTGCGGCAACCTTTGGGGAACTAAATCAGTATGCCGATTACAACACCGGCTTTATGGATTTGGAGGCTGGGGCCATCGACGCGCTGGCGGTTGATATCGGCGTTGCGGATTATCAGATTGCATCCAGAGGGGACGGCTATGTAATTTTAGATGAAAAGCTGGCCACGGAGCAGTACGGAATCGGCTTTCTTCTTGGAAACGAGGAGTTAAAAAATCAGGTGGAGACGGTTTTGATTGAGATGGCCGACGACGGGAAGTTTATGGAAATTGCCGAAAAATACGGTCTTGAGGAAAGCGTGTGTCTGGGCAAATAGGAGAGCGATGAGTATAGGAACCGTGCTGGCACAATTGGGAAGGGGTATGATATCGACGGTGGAGATATTTTGTCTTACGCTGTTGTTTTCACTGCCCCTTGGCCTTTTGGTGTCCTTTGGAAGAATGTCAAAAAATAAAATTGTGAGGGGAATCTCCGTATTTTATATTTCGATTATGCGGGGAACCCCCTTGATGCTGCAGCTCTTGGTGGTTTATTTCGCCCCCTATTATCTTTTTGGGCTAAATCTTAGGGGGTATCGTTTCCCGGCTATTATTTTGGCCTTTTCCATCAATTACGCGGCTTATTTTGCGGAAATTTACCGGGGCGGCATCGAATCCATGCCGGTGGGACAGTACGAGGCGGCGCAGGTGCTTAGGTATGGCAGGATGCAGGCCTTTTTTAAAATCATTCTGCCGCAGGTTATCAAGCGGATTCTGCCTTCTGTGACGAACGAGACGATTACCTTGGTGAAGGATACTTCGCTGGCTTTCGTCCTTGCCCAGGCGGAGATGTTTACCATGGCAAAGCAGATTGCGGCCAAGGAAACCAGCATGGCGCCCCTAATGACGGCGGGCCTGTTTTATTACATATTTAATTTTGTGGTGGCGTTTGGAATGGAACGGATGGAAAAAGCCCTAAATTATTATCGGTGAGACTTGGCAGGAAAAGCCTGCAGGGAAATTGCGTAAAGCCAAAAAGCGCAAAAGCAAAGAAAAAGTTTGTGGATGCAACGCAGACACAAACTCTGCAAGCATGTATGCTACAAGCATTTATGCTTGTGCAAAAAGCAGCGCAGAAATGGGGAAAGTATGGAAGGCAATACCGGGATTTTACTGGAAATTAATCATATGAAAAAAAGCTTCGACGGGCTGGAGGTGCTTAAGGATATCTCTTTGTCCGTGAAAAAGGGAGAGGTGGTATCCATTATCGGCCCTTCCGGTTCGGGAAAGTCTACCCTGCTTCGGTGCGCCACTTTGCTGGAGAAGATGGACGGCGGGGAGCTGATTTATCTTGGAGAAAAGGCGGCGTGGGAGGAAAGCGGAAAGTGCGTCTACGCCGGTAAAAATAAACTGAAAGAAATTCGCAAAAATTTTGGTCTGGTATTTCAAAACTTTAACTTATTTCCCCATTACAATGTCATGAAAAATATTACGGACGCGCCTGTCAGCGTGGACAAGGTGTCCAAAAAGGAAGCGGAGGAGCGGGCGAAAAAGCTTCTTGCGCAGCTTGGCCTTGCCGATAAGGCGGAGGCTTACCCCTACCAGCTTTCAGGGGGACAGCAGCAGCGGGTGTCCATAGCGAGGGCCTTGGCCCTGCAGCCCGGCCTGCTTTTTTTTGACGAGCCCACCTCGGCCCTTGACCCGGAGCTTACCGGGGAGGTGCTCAAGGTTATCAGGCAGCTTGCGGCGGAAAAAATGACAATGATTATCGTCACCCATGAAATGCAGTTTGCAAGAGAGCTGTCGGATAGGATTATTTTTATGGAACAGGGCGTAATCCGGGCGGAGGGAACGCCGGAGGAAATTTTTAATTCGGGTCAGGACAGAGTGAGAGAATTTATAGGTAAATTTCAATCATAAATTTAATGTGGATTGCCGCGCCGCGGCGGAATGGAGGAAGCTATGAAAAAAATGGAACAGCTCTATGAGGGAAAAGCAAAAAAGGTGTTTGCAACGGATGATCCGGATATCGTCATCGTGGATTATAAGGACGACGCAACAGCGTTTAACGGCGAAAAGAAGGGGACGATTGTGGGAAAGGGCGTCGTCAACAACCGCATGACAAATCATGTGTTTCAGCTCTTGGAAAAGGAAGGAGTATCCACCCATTTTATCGAGGAGTTAAGCGATAGGGAAACCGCCGTAAAAAAGGTGGAGATTGTTCCTCTTGAGGTGATTATCCGCAACGTGGCGGCGGGAAGCTTTTCCAAGCGTTTAGGCGTGGAGGAGGGAACCCCCTTCAAAGAGCCGACCATTGAATTCAGCTACAAAAACGACGCGCTGGGGGACCCGCTTATCAACAGCTATTTTGCGGCTGCGCTGGGGCTTGCCACATGGGAGGAGATTGAGACCATCAAGAAATACGCCTTTAAGGTGAACGACGTTTTAAAGGCTTACTTCCTTCAGGCGGATATCAAGCTGATTGATTTTAAGATTGAATTTGGACGCTATCACGGGGAAATACTTTTGGCGGACGAAATTTCGCCGGACACCTGCCGCCTGTGGGACGTGCATACCAACGAAAAGCTGGACAAGGACCGTTTCCGCAGGGACCTTGGAAACGTGGAGGAGGCCTACAACGAGGTGTTTAAGAGGCTGGGGCTGTAGGAAGCGACTATTTTTGCGCGGCGGGAATAAGAGGCCGCTTGTTTGTCGGCTGAGGGCAGAAAAGGATTTTCTGTGGGCTGAGTGCCGGGAGGAGATGCTTTTGCCTGCTTGGCTGACGGCGGAGAAAAGTTTTGCCGTTTGTCGGAGAAGATAGAAAGAGAGGCAGGAAATGAGTACGGATAAATATATAAGTCCTTTGTCTGAGCGTTATGCCAGCAGGGAAATGCAGTATATTTTTTCCCAGGATATGAAATTCCGCACATGGAGGCGGCTGTGGATTGCGCTGGCGGAGACGGAAATGGAATTGGGGCTTTCCGAGGGCGGAAGGCCGGTTATCACCAAGGAGCAGATTGACGAGCTGAAAGCCCACGCCGAGGACATCAATTACGATGTGGCGAGGGCGAGGGAAAAAGAAGTGCGCCATGATGTGATGAGCCATGTGTACGCCTACGGGCAACAGTGCCCTTTGGCCGCCGGGATTATCCACTTGGGCGCGACTAGCTGCTACGTGGGGGACAATACCGATATCATTGTGATGCGGGAGGCCCTTAGGCTGGTAAAAAAGAAGCTGGTGAACGTTTTGAAGGAATTGGCGGCATTTGCGGATACCTACAAAGCCCAGCCCACCTTGGCTTTCACCCATTTTCAGCCGGCTCAGCCCACCACGGTAGGGAAGCGGGCCGCCTTGTGGATGCAGGAATTCCTTTTAGATTTGGAGGATTTGGAGCATGTGCTTTCGGGCTTAAAGCTTTTGGGCTCTAAGGGCACCACGGGAACGCAGGCTTCTTTTTTGGAGCTTTTTGACGGCAATCAGGAAATCATCGATAGGATTGACCCCATGATTGCGGAGAAGATGGGCTTTGCGGAGTGCTATCCCGTATCCGGGCAGACCTATTCCCGGAAGGTGGATACCAGAGTGGCAAACGTGCTGGCGGGCATTGCGGCAAGCGCCCATAAGATGTCCAACGATATCCGGCTTTTGCAGCATTTAAAGGAGGTGGAGGAACCCTTTGAGAAAAACCAAATCGGCTCCTCAGCCATGGCGTACAAGAGAAATCCCATGAGAAGCGAGCGGATTGCTTCCCTTGCAAGGTATGTGATGATTGACGCTTTAAATCCTGCAATTACCTCCGCCACACAGTGGTTTGAGAGGACGCTGGACGATTCGGCCAACAAACGCCTTTCCATACCGGAGGGCTTTCTTGCGGTGGACGGGATTTTGGATTTGTGCTTAAACGTGGTGGACGGCCTTGTGGTTTACCCCAAGGTGATTGAAAAGCACATGATGAGCGAGCTGCCCTTTATGGCAACTGAAAATATTATGATGGACGCGGTAAAGCTGGGCGGCAACCGGCAGGAGCTTCATGAGAAAATTAGGAAGCTTTCCATGGAGGCCGGAAGGAATGTAAAGGAAGAGGGAAAGGAAAATAATTTGCTGGAGCTCATTGCGGCGGATTCCGCTTTCAATATGACGCTGGAGGATTTGCAGCGCGCTATGGAGCCGTCGAGATATATCGGACGGGCTAGGGAGCAGGTGGAGAGCTTCCTTGACCGGGTGGTAAGGCCGGTTTTGGAAGAAAATAAAGATTTGCTTGGAGTGAAGGCGGAGATAAACGTATAAATTGGCAGAGCACAGAACAATTTATGGATGCAGATGGCAACAGGAAATTTGTTCTAGCTGGGAGTATACTGGAGAGGTTCTGTAGAATTGGAGGAGATTATGGGAGGATTTTTTGGAGCGGCATTAAAAAAAGACTGTGTTTTTGATTTATTTTTTGGGACGGATTATCACTCGCATTTGGGGACAAGAAGAGCGGGAATGGCTGTGTACAGCAAGGAAAAGGGATTTGACCGGGCCATTCACAACATTGAAAACGCCCCCTTCCGCACCAAATTTGACAAGGATTTTAACGAGATGGAAGGGAATTTTGGAATCGGCTGTATCTCGGATTACGAGCCGCAGCCCCTTTTGGTGCGTTCTCATCACGGAACCTACGCCATCTCCACGGTGGGAAAAATTAACAACGCGGAAGCCATTGCAGACGATATTTTTACCACGGGGCACGCCCATTTCATGGAGATGAGCAGCGGCGACATTAACGCGACCGAGCTGGTGGCGGCTATCATTAACCAAAAGGACAATATTATAGAGGGAATTAGATATGCGCAGGAGCTGATTGACGGCTCCATGTCTATCCTGCTTTTAACGCCTATTGGAATTTATGCGGCGAGGGATAGGCTGGGAAGGACGCCCGTGGTGGTTGGGAAAAAGGAGGAGGGCTACTGCGTTGCCTTTGAGAGCTTTTCCTATTTAAATCTGGGCTATACTGCGGAAAAGGAGCTAGGACCCGGCGAAATCGTCATCGTGACCCCGGAGGAGGTCCGCACGCTGGCGAAGCCCGGAACGGAAATGAAAATCTGTACTTTTTTGTGGATATACTATGGCTATCCTTCGTCCTCCTACGAGGGAATCAGCGTGGAAAAGATGCGCTATAACTGCGGCTCTCTGCTTGCCAGAAGGGATAATGTAAAGCCGGACAATGTGGCGGGAGTGCCGGATTCAGGGACCGCCCACGCCATCGGGTACTCCAACGAGTCGGGGATTCCTTTTTCAAGGCCCTTTGTGAAATATACTCCCACGTGGCCCCGTTCCTTTATGCCCACCATACAGAGCAAAAGGAACTTGATTGCAAAAATGAAGCTGATACCGGTACACGATTTGATTCAGGATAAAAGCCTTCTTCTGATTGACGATTCCATTGTGCGGGGAACCCAGCTAGGGGAGACGACGGAATTTCTTTACCAGAGCGGGGCGAAGGAAGTACATATCAGGCCTGCCTGCCCGCCGCTTTTATATGGATGCAAATATTTGAATTTTTCCCGTTCCACCTCGGATATGGATTTGATAACAAGACGGGTGATTCAGGAGATGGAGGGCGACGGAGAAAAAGAAGATTTGAGCGCGTACTCCGACCCAGAAGCCGCGGAATATCAGGATATGGTGGAACGTATCAGGGAGCGGCTGAATTTTACCTCGCTGCGATACCACAGGCTGGACGATATGATAGAATCCGTGGGGATTGATAAATGTAAGCTTTGTACTTATTGCTGGGATGGGGAGGAGTAAGGGGGAGATTGAAAACTTCTGCAATTGTTGTGGTCAAGCATTTTTGTGACACTTGTGGTCAAAAAATGTTTGACCACAATATATTTTGAAAGAGCATCTGGAAAGCAGAGAAAAGGAGGTTGCGGATATTAGATGGTGTTATATGATGAAGAGGAAGCTATGCGGACTTACGCGGAACGCGATGATGAGAATGTTGAAACAGCAAAACGGTTGATTGAGATAGGAAAATTTTCATTATAGGATACTGCTGCCACGTCCGTTTTATGCATAGGCCCGTTGCGCTAACGATAGGGAATACTTGAAAAACAGATAAAAAAAGCTTTTCATTTCTCATATTATGTTGTATAATCCATCATATCAACATTTCAATTGACAAGT
>JAMPGS010000062.1 GCA_023663815.1 Clostridium sp. | reverse complement strand
GAATATCATAAAGAAAAAAAGAATGGTAAGTTGCCAACGATTACTTGACACAAACCGAATTCAGTTGTTTTGTTGACATTGTTTGCGATTATGTTTACAATAAAATTAAAAATAAGCAAGGAGAGGTATCTTAATGGCTACTACTAATATTAATGTACGTGTGGATTCTGCATTGAAATTGGAAGCGGAAACTCTTTTTAATGATTTAGGCTTAACCATGTCCTCTGCAATTAATATGTTTTTGCGTTCCGCCATTAATCATAATGGGATTCCGTTTGAAGTCAAGCGGCCTACATTAAATGCAGAGACAAAGGCTGCATTAGAGGAGTATGATGAAATGAAAAAAAATCCAGATAAATATAAGCGTTATGAATCCTTTGATGAAATTTTAGACGAGGTATTTGCTGATGCTTAGGATTGTTCCGTCTAATCAATTTAAAAAGGATTTAAAACTTGCCAAAAAGCGTGGCTGTAAAATAGAGCATTTACGGGACGTTGTTAATGCATTGGCGGCTGGACAAAGGCTGGGGGAAAGATACCGCGACCATAGCTTAGCAGGCGATTACAGTGGATTTCGAGAATGTCATGTTGAGCCGGATTGGCTTCTTATTTACCGTATCAATCAAGATGCGCTTGAATTATTTTTATTCCGTACCGGAACACATTCTGATTTATTTTAGCAATTACTTTATGAAAAATTATGATAGCGGAAAACGCCCCATCACCCTCCCAGCCCCCGGCTTTAGGGTGATTTTTTTCAGGAGTTTTATTAACGGTTAATAAATTTTTAATTGGAATATATTGGGTTGATGGTGTATGCTATTTAGGCATGCATGAATGTGTACGGCTTTCCTGCGGAAAATAGCGGCGGCGGCGGAAACGAGGAAAAATATGCAAAAAAGGTTGGAATTAAGCGGCGGTACGCTGAAAATTATGGCGCTTATCTTTATGCTAATCGACCACACGGCGGCCATTGTGTTCCCGCCGATTTTGAGAAGATACGGTGTCACTTATTTTGGGGATATCTCAATTGAATATATGCGGGGACTTTTGCTGGAGGGGACGGTAGGAGTAATTTATGTGCTGTATCAGGTTATGCGGAGGATTTTAGGGCGGCTGGCTTTTCCGATTTACTGCTTTCTGCTGGTGGAGGGCTTTGAGAAAACCGGAAGCCGTGGAAAGTATGCGGGACGGCTCTTGGCGTTTGCGCTGATTTCCGAGGTGCCCTTTAACCTTGCCTTTCGGGGACGGCTTTTTGATACTTCCTATCAAAATGTATTTTTTACGCTGCTTTTGGGCCTTTTGATGATGTGGCTGATGGAATTGATTCAAACCCGCGCGGCTTCTTTGTATCTGGCGTGCTTTGGCTGTCTGGCGGTTTTTACGGCGGCGGCCCTTATCGCTGAGTTTATCCAGTGCGATTACGGGGCCCATGGGACGATTGCAATCGGGCTTTTGTACTTTTTCAGGCGGGATAAAATAAAGCAGCTGATTGCGGGCTGCGTGGCTTTCTTTTGGGAATTCACGGCGATGTTCTCCTTTATTTTCATTGGATTTTACAGAGGCAGGCGGGGGATAAAGCTGAAATATGTATTTTACATTTTTTATCCGGCCCATCTTCTTATTTTATATTTGATTTCAAGATGTATTTAAGGTGCAAAGAAGCCTCTTGCATAAAAAACCTGCTAAGCGGCTTTGGACTTGCGCTTGGAAAAATGTCTTTTGCAGGCTATTTTTACTTTTATGTATTTGAGAATAGATAGAACATGCGCATTGTCCGGCAGGGCCGGGTCATAAAAATGCGCGGAAACGGGGAAAACATGAAGCGGTACTGGAAGTATATGAAACCTTATTTGTCGGCTTTTATTATCGGGCCTATGATGATGATTGTGGAAGTAATAGGCGAGGTGGCCCTTCCCAAGTTTATGGCGAATATTATCAATACGGGAGCGGTGAACCGCGATGTGCCTTACATTGTCAGCATGGGTATCACCATGATTATTACAGCCCTTCTCATGATGGCCGGGGGAATCGGCGGAGCCTATTTTGCGGCCAAGGCCTCTATCAGCTTTGCGTCCGATTTGAGGAGCGACGTGTTTGCCAAGGTGCAGAAATTTTCCTTTGCCAATCTGGACCAGTTTAGCACGGGCTCACTGGTGACAAGGCTTACCAACGACATTACGCAGGTGCAGAACTTAATTAACATGGCCCTGCGCATGATGCTCCGCGCGCCGGGGATGCTGATTGGCGCGCTGATTATGGCGCTTACGATGAACGCTCAGCTTTCTATTGTGGTGCTGGTGGTGATTCCCATTTTAATTCTTTTAATTGCAATAATTATTAGGACGGCGTTTCCGCGGTTTAACGCTATGCAGAAAAAGCTGGACGCCTTAAATTCCCATATTCAGGAAATGCTAACCAACGTCAGGGTTATCAAGTCCTTTGTGCGGGGCAGCTACGAGGAAGAGCGGTTTGTGGAGGCGAACGGGGAGCTGAAAAAATCCAGTCTTGACGCGTTTAAGGCGGTTATTTTGACTATGCCGGTCATGATGATGCTGATGAACGCCACCACCTTGGGAGTTGTTTGGTTCGGCGGAAAGCAGATACTGGCGGGGAAAATGCCGGTGGGGGATTTGACGGCCTTTACCTCCTATATTGTGCAGATTTTAATGTCCCTTATGATGCTGGCGATGGTTCTTCTGCAGAGCTCAAGGGCCCTTGCCTCCCTGCACCGCATTGCCGAGGTGCTGGACACGGAGATAACCTTAAGCGACGAGAACTGCGCGCTTCCGGAGAAAAAGGTTGTCCGCGGCGAGGTGGAATTTAAGGATGTTACTTTCCGTTATTATAAGGAAAATAAGGAGGCGGTGCTTTCCCATGTGAGCTTTCAGGTAAAAAGCGGGCAGGCGCTGGGAATTATCGGGTCCACCGGAAGCGGAAAGACGACGCTGGTGCAGATGATTCCAAGGCTGTACGATGCGGACGAGGGGGAAGTGCTGGTGGACGGCGTGAATGTAAAGGATTATTCCTTGAAAAATCTGCGGGACGGCGTAGGCATGGTTTTGCAGAAAAACGTCCTTTTTTCCGGCACGATTATGGAAAATCTTATGTGGGGCGATTCAGGCGCATCAGAGGAGGAAATGCGCAGGGCTGCTGCTGCCGCGCAGGCCGACCCTTTTGTGAGCTCTTTTACGGAGGGGTATCTCACGGAATTAGGGCAGGGCGGCGTCAATGTGTCCGGCGGGCAGAAGCAGCGTCTTTGCATTGCCAGAGCGCTTTTGAAAAAGCCGAAAATATTGATACTGGACGATTCCACTAGCGCGGTAGACACCGCCACGGAAGCCAAAATCCGGGAGAGCTTCAATACTACTTTAAAAGGAGCTACAAAAATTATTATTGCCCAGAGAATTACCTCGGTGATGGACGCCGACCAGATTTTAGTGCTGGACGAGGGGCGCATTGTGGGGCTTGGCAGCCATAGCCAGCTTCTTGCAGAGTGCGAGTCTTATCAGGAGATTTATTATTCCCAAATGGATCAGAATAGGAGGGAAAGCGCGTCATGAAACAGGAAAAGCTGGAATATCTGCAAAAAAAATATGAAAGCCGGCTGAATCCCTCCAAGGATAGCGCGGTGATGCCCATGGCGGGAGGCCGCGGACCGGGCCGCGGGCCCGGAATGGGAAGGGGCCGGAATAAAGTCATGGGCGGAAAGCCCCAGAATGTAAAGAAAACCATGGGGAGGCTGTTTGGTTATATTGCCAATGAAAAATTAAAGCTGTTTATCGTTATTTTGTGCGTGATTGGGGGAACGATAGCCAATTTGGCGGGCTCCTATATGCTGCGCCCCATCATCAATGGGCTGACGGACGAAAACGGAAGCGCGGCGTTGCTGCTTAGGGGGATTCTCACCATGGCGGGCATTTATATAACCGGGGTGCTGGCCCAGTACCTTCAGCAGCGAATTATGGTGACGGTGTCCCAAAACGCGATTTTTAAATTGAGAAATGAATTGTACGGAAAGTTGCAAAAGCTCCCGGTGCGGTATTATGACACTAATAATCATGGCGATGTGATGAGCCGGTTTACCAACGATGTGGACGCCGTGGGGGAGATGCTTAATAATACGGTGGTGCAGTTGATTTCGGGAACCATTAACATCGTGGGCACCTTTGCGCTTATGGTTTACACCAATGTATGGCTGACGCTTATTACAATTGTCATGATACCGGTTATGCTGAAAGCGGTGCAGACGGTGGGAAGCCGGAGCAGAAAGTATTACCGCGCCCAGCAGGCGGCAATCGGAACCCTGAACGGTTATATCGAGGAGACGGTGACGGGCCAGAAGGTGGTTAAGGTGTTTAACCATGAGGAGGACTCGCGGGAGGAATTTGAGTACCTAAACAGAGATTTAAGAGGAAAGCAGATTAAGGCGCAGTTTTTTGGTGGCATCATGGGGCCGGTTATGGGGAATTTAAGTCAGGTGAGCTACTCCTTGACGGCCTGTATCGGCGGTATTTTGTGCGTGCTTAAAGGGTTTGATTTGGGCGGCCTTACCGTGTTTGTAAACTATTCAAGGCAGTTTTCCCGGCCCATCAACGAGGTTGCCATGCAGGTAAACACTATCTTTTCCGCCCTTGCGGGCGCGGAGCGCGTCTTTGCGGTGATGGACGAGGCGCCGGAAGCGGAGGACGCCAGGGAAGCCGTAAAGATTATAGAGGATGAGGCGGGGAAAAAGCATTTTTACCTTATCCCAAAGGAAAGCAGGCTTGCCAAGGACGCCGGTTTTATGGAAAACGTGGTAAAGGAAGATGGGGATTTTTATTATAAGGAGGTAAAAGGCGCGGTTGCTTTAAGCGGCGTGACCTTCGGCTACCGCCCGGATAAGATAGTTTTGCGGGGCATTTCCTTATATGCGAAGCCGGGGCAGAAGATTGCCTTTGTGGGCTCCACCGGTGCGGGCAAAACCACAATCACGAATTTAATCAACCGGTTTTATGATATCGATGAGGGCAGTATTATGATGGACGGTATCCCCATCACGGAGATTGAGCGGGATTCCCTGCGGAGAAATATCTCTATGGTTTTGCAGGATACCCACTTGTTTACGGGAACGGTTAGGGAAAATATCCGCTACGGCAGGCTGGACGCCACGGACGAGGAGGTGGAGCAGGCGGCCAGAACGGCCAGCGCCCATTCCTTTATCATGCATCTTGAGCACGGTTACGACACTATGCTTGAGGGGGACGGCGCAAACTTAAGCCAAGGCCAGAGACAGCTTATCAACATTGCAAGGGCGGCAATTTCCAAGGCCCCCGTCCTGATTTTGGACGAGGCCACCAGCTCGGTGGATACGAGGACGGAAAAGCATATTGAAAAGGGCATGGACAGATTGATGGCGGAGCGGACCACGCTGGTAATTGCTCACAGGCTTTCCACCGTGCGCAACGCCAACGCGATTATGGTGCTGGAAAACGGCGAAATTATCGAGAGGGGCGACCACGACGATTTGCTTGCCCAAAAGGGGCGGTATTATGAATTGTATACAGGGCTGAGCGAGCTTGACTAAGCTTCCTTGCAGCAAGCAGCAGGGAATGAGACCTTATTTTTTATTAAAATGTCAGAGCGCAAGGCCGTTTTTGGCGAACCGGATTTTACATCTGCAGCAGCGCGTCAGGCGGATTCCTGTAGGCATTTACGACTGTTGGTAGGTATTTGGTTGGGCAGTATATTGATACTGGTAATAGGATATGCCTATTACTGGTAAGATTATTTAGGTATTGTACAGAGAGGGCAAGGGGTGCTATACTCTCTTTTGACAAATCAAACAAACAGGAGGAAAGATTATGAAAAAATTACTAGCGGTACTTTTAACAGGTGTTTTGGCTGTAGGCGTTCTTGGCGGCTGCGGCGGAAAAGGCGGAGCCGACGATAAGGTCATCAAGGTTGCGGCCTCTGCAACGCCTCATGCGGAGCTTCTTGAACAGGCAAAGACGATTTTAACGGAGGAAGGCTACGACCTTCAGGTGACGGTATTCGACGATTATGTACAGCCTAACGAGGTGGTGGAAAGCGGCGACTTCGATGCCAACTATTTCCAGCATATCCCTTATCTTGACAGCTTTAATGAGGAAAAAGGAACTCATCTCGTAAACGCCGGCGGCATCCACTACGAGCCTTTCGGCATTTATCCCGGAACAAAGAGCGACCTTGGCAGCGTGGCGGAGGGCGACAGCGTGGCGGTTCCCAACGATACTACCAACGAGGCGAGAGCGCTTTTGCTCCTTCAGGACAACGGACTGATTACCTTAAAGAGCGGCGCGGGGCTGAACGCAACCGTGAACGACATCGAGGAAAACCCTTACAATCTGGAAATTGTTGAATTGGAAGCGGCGCAGGTGCCTAGAGTGGTGGACGAGGTTGCCTTTGTGGTATTAAACGGAAACTACGCGCTGGAAGCGGGCTATTCCGTGGCAAAGGACGCGCTGGCCTATGAAAGCGCCGATTCGGAAGCCGCTAAAACTTACGTGAATGTGATTGCGGTAAAAGAAGGCAATGAGAACGCCGACAAGATTAAGGCGCTGGTGAATGCTTTGAAGTCGGATACAATTAAGAATTACATAACGGAAACCTACGACGGAGCGGTAATTCCTTTTACGTAAAGAATTTGTGAAAAGGAAGGAGCGTATAAACAAAAAGAATCTGCATAAAGAAAAAATTCGCCCCGGCGCGCGTAAAAAAGAGGAAAGAGTATGACCCTTACACAGCTTCGATACGTAATTGCAATTGCAGACACCCACTCCATGAACGAGGCGGCGAGGAATCTTTTTATTGCCCAGCCCAGTCTGTCGCAGGCAGTGAAAGAGCTGGAAGAGGAAATCGGGATTACTCTTTTTAACAGAAGCAACCGGGGCGTGAAAATGACCCCTGAGGGGAAAGAGTTTTTAGGCTATGCCAGGCAGGTAGCCCAGCAGTATCAATTGGTGGAGGACAGGTACATTACCAGAAAAAACAGCAGGAAGCGTTTCGGCGTCTCCATGCAGCACTATACCTTTGCGGTGAAGGCTTTCGTGGAGCTGGTAAAGCAGTTTGGCATGGACGAGTACGAATTTGCCGTTCATGAGACTAAAACCTATGAGGTCATCGAGGACGTGAAGAATTTTAAGAGCGAAATAGGAATCCTTTACTTAAACGACTTTAACCGGGCGGTTTTGACGAAGCTGTTTAAGGAATCGGATTTGGAATTCCACGAGCTTTTGACTTGCGGTATTTACGTGTACATGTGGAAGGGACATCCCCTTGCGGAAAAGGAAGAGATTGCGCTGGAAGAATTGGACGATTACCCGTGTCTTTCTTTTGAGCAGGGGGATAACAATTCCTTTTACTTTGCCGAGGAGGTGCTGAGCACTTACGCCTACAAACGGCTGATTAAGGCCAACGACAGGGCGACGCTGTTAAATCTTATGGTGGGGCTCAATGCCTACACCCTATGCAGCGGAATTATCTGCGAGAGCTTAAACGGCTCCGATTACTGCGCGGTGAAGCTGAAATCCGACGAGGTAATGACGATTGGCTATCTGAAACGGAAAGGAGCCGCACTCAGTCCGTTAGGGCAGAAATATCTTGAGGAGATTGAGAAGTTTAGGGAGAGCGCGCTGTAAGTCAATATGGAAACGCTGCGGGATAGAGATATCAGGGAACCGCTTTTTGATTTTCTGGAAGAGGTTTACGGAAAAATCAGAATCATTGAAGAAAAAGCCATGGGAAAGTCAAGGGCCGACGTGGTGATGGTGACGCCTGATTTGCTTTACGGGATTGAGATTAAGAGCGACGCCGACACCTATGCCAGACTGGAGCGGCAGGTGGGCGACTATGATTTGTACTATGACCGCAATTACGCGGTGGTGGGGACGAGCCACGCCATGCATATTGAAGAGCATCTTCCTGCGTGGTGGGGAATCATCACGGTAGAGCTGGCAGAGGGAAAGGCTGATTTTTACATTCTGCGGAAACCTCTTACAAACCCTAAGACGGATTGGAAGAAAAAAATAGGAATTCTCTGGCGGCCGGAGCTGGCTCATATTCAGGAATTAAACGGCCTCCCCAAGTATAAAGAAAAAAGCAAGCTTTTTGTGCAGAAAAAGCTGATGGAAAAAGTACCCGCCGATATTCTGCAGAGGCAGCTTTGCGAGGAATTGTTTGAGCGGGATTATACGGAAATTAAAGAACAGATACAGGAATTCCGTGCGGAGAGCGGAAAAGGCCGAAGAGGCAGGAAGAGAGGCAAAAAGCCGAAGAAATAGAAAAGAAAGCGGAAAGAGAAAACGGAAAAGTTCAAGGAAATAGGAAAGGAAGCAGAAAAAGAAAACGAAAAAGCCAAAGAAATAAGAAGGCAGGAAGAGAAGCAAAAAGCCGAAGAAATAAGAAAGCAGGAAGAAGAAACAAAAAAGCCTCCCTCACGCGGGAGGCGTAATATTTGCGTCTAAAATGCTCTGCAGGGTGTAATTGCTCATTTCCGATATGGGCATGTTGAAAGCGTCGTCGTCAAATAGCAGGGCCACGGCAAAAAGATTCACCTCGTACTCGTTGGCTAAGTTGGTATCCTTATAATTGCTCTTATTCGCGTGGTTAAAAACGGCATGCCCAAGCTCATGGGCGCAGAGAACGTTCTTTGAAACGTCGTCGTAATTGGCGTTGATTAAAATGACCTTTAAGCCGTCCTCAAATTTATAGGTATTGGCCTTTAGATACTGCGTGCCTGTGTTGATAAAGCCCACGTTGTAGCGGAGCTTTCGGGCAATTTCCACCGCATTGGTGGTCTCGAATACATTTTTTAAAATTCTGGCATATAAAACAATGTTTTCTTTTGTCATTATGGCAGTCTCCTTTGTACCTTATCATCAGTATAAATGGAATTTCCCCATTTGTCAATATATAGTGGAAGAAAGCAAAGATTCTTCAATATTTTGTGTTGGCTTTTGCTTTAGGTATGCTTCCACGGCGGGGTCTTTCATCTGAAAATGCCGGAACCATTCCTTTGTTTCTGTGTTTTTTTCCGTCAGGGACCGGTTTTTGTAGAGAAAGCGGGTTAAGGCATAGCAGTCAATCCATATTTCGTTGTTCCCCTCCTTTTGGGATTCGTCAAAAATAAGCTGAAGGCCCCAGTGGAGGTGGACGGTTTCAATGTTGTTGGTATTTTCCACGGTGCTGTAGCCGGTGTGCCCCATATAGCCGATAACGTCGCCGGCGGTGACGACGCTTCCTTCCTTTAAATCTAAGGCGTAAGGGAAGTTTTGGCGCAGATGGGCGTAGTAATAATAGCGTTTTTTGTCAAAGCTGCGGATGCCGATGCGCCAGCCGCCGTATTGATTCCAGCCAAGGGCCTCCACATAGCCGGATTCAATTGCGATGATGGGTGTGCCCACCTGCCCCATCATGTCATGCCCAAGGTGGGGCCTTTTATATCCGTAGCTGCGGGAGGAGCCAAAGTCGTCATAGTCGCTGTATTCAAAGCCCTTTGCAATAGGGGAGAAAGCCTTGAGGCCGTAAACCTTTTTCCAATGCGTTTGTCCATTTTCGTCCTCCTGCTCTATCTCATATTCCCCCACCATTCCCCCAAGAACCGCTTTATAGGCCTCGTAATAATAGTCGTAATATTTCATATCCTTTGTGAGCTTTTCCATGGTGGTTTCCCCAGAGGAGAGCTCCGAAGCCAGCTTTTGGATAAGAGCGGTACTGTTCTTCCCAAAGGTGCCCCCTTTCTTTGCGCCTACATAGGCCAAAAGCTCAACCCAATTAAGATGTACGGGCTGGTCGTAGCTTTTTACGTCCAAATCATAGGCGGCGGAGAGGGCTTCGCTGGTAATGTTGAAATCCACCCACTTAATGTAAGCGCCGTTGGCTCCGGCCGCCACTTCGATGGCGTTCGTCTTTTTTTCCGCCCTTTCGGACTGACAGCTTTTTAGAAGGCAGACCAGCACAAGGAGAAGTCCTAGTATCAGAATTGCAAGGGTATAACAGATTTTTTTCATAGAGGATACCCGTGGGAAACAGATTAAGAAAATATATGTGAGCAAAGTGAAAAAGATTCATGAATTTTGGCAGGGGATTTAAAGCAAATTTTTCTAGTGTAAAGCTTTGTTTTATATTATAATTAAGAGAAAAAAGGAAAGGAGTTTTTTATGGGGACAATCAATGTAGGGGCTGCAGATAAGGAATGGCTGGAGGACGTGTATCAGAAGCTGACGGTAAAGATGAAAGCGGAGTGCGAGCGGATAGGCACGAAAATACCTTACTCGCCGCAGGACGGAAAATACACGGATATGGCGGAGGCCTTTCCGGGCGGCATTGGTTTTTGGACAAACGGATTTTGGCCCGGTATGCTCTGGCAGATGTATTCGGCCACGGGGGACGAGATTTATAAGACGACGGCGGAGGGCGTGGAGGAGCGTCTGGCCGAGACAATCGATACTTTTGAAAATTTGGACCATGATATCGGGTTTTTGTTCCTGCCCTCGGCGGTTGCAAATTATCGGAAAACGGGAAATAAGGACGCCCGCCGGAGAGGGCTTCACGCGGCGAACCTTCTTGCAGGCCGGTTTAATCCGGTGGGAAAATTTATTCGGGCGTGGAACGGAAGTCTTGGCCCTGTGCTCAGCGAGGAGAATACCAAGGGAGGAATGATTATCGACTGCATGATGAACATTCCGCTGCTTTACTGGGCGGCAAAGGAGATAGGCGACCCCCGCTTTTACCATGTAGCCGTGAGCCATGCGAAAACAGCCCAGCAGTATATTGTGCGGGAGGACGGAAGCTGCAACCATATTGTAGTCTTTGACCCGCAGACGGGAGAGTTTTTGGACAATCCGGGCGGACAGGGCTTTGAGAGCGGTTCCGCATGGAGCCGCGGCCAGTCGTGGGCGGTTTACGGGTTTGCGCTGAGCTACCGGCACACGGGGGACGAGTCGTTTTTAAACACGGCCAAGAAGTGCGCTCACTACTGCATTTCCAACATGGCGGTGAACGGCTGGCTTCCGCTGGTGGATTACCGCGCGCCAGAGGAGCCCGTGAAGTACGATTCCACTGCCGGTATGATTACGGCCTGCGGTCTTTTGGAGATTGCGGAGCATGTGGGAGAGTATGAAAAGAGCCTGTACGTCAAGGCGGCCCTTAATATCCTAAAGGCCTGCGACGAGCGGTTCAGCAACTGGAAGCCGGAGGAGGATTCCATTGTGGACGGCGGCACCTTCTTTTACCATGACCCGGAAGGGAAAAATACGGAGGTTCCGATTATTTACGCCGATTACTATTTTATCGAGGCGGTTCTCAGGTTGAGGGGACAGGAGTTGTTTATCTGGTAAGTGAAAGGTCTGTAAGCGGCGGGCGGTTTGCTGCTTGCGGAAGCTGCCAAGGTCATGTAAGCATGACTTTGACTTGTTGCCCGCGGGAGTAAAAAGATTTTAGGAACGCTGCAGGGACTGCTAAGAGAGGCGGTTTCTGCGGCGTTTTTGTTTGCGTGCCCCGTTGCGAAAACGCCCCGAAATGGAGATTAATATGTTGGGAATTGGATAGCATATTTGGCTGCTATGCAGTTTTCCCAAAAAGGGAATAAATTTCCAGCCGCGATTGCACAAATAAAAGGAAGTTTATGTATGCTCGCAGCTTTCTCCGCATGTCAAAAAATCCTGCGCAAACTGAATAAACGAATTTGCCGCTGGCAAACGGCGGTTCCGCTTTACAATACAGCCGATTGCCAGCGGTGCTTCCGGCTTTAACGGAATGGCCACGGTGCCCTCATGCCGGAAAAGCTGATAATTTCTTTCGGGAAGCAGGCAGATTCCCTCCCCTACGGCAACGGCGCTGATTAAGGACTCCATGCGGGCGGTGCGGAGAATCGTCGGCTGCATACCTGCTTCCTGAAATTTCGCCATGCATATTTGATAAATGGACGTAAAGGGCGGCATCAAAAGAAAGCTTTCCGCGGAGAGACTTTTTAGCGATACGGAAGACACCGCAGAAAAAGGATGCGTGGCGGGAAGGATTGCTGCAAGACAGTCCTCCGCTAAGGGGTAAAATATATGGCGGCGGCTGTCCGCCATGACGCTTCGGGCAATAATCAAGTCAAAATGGTTTTGTTCAAGTCCGGTCTGCAGCTCCTGTTCCTCCGCCTCAGTCAATAGCAGGCGTATTTGAGAATATTCTTTGGAAAAATTTTTCATCATTCCGGTAAGGGAGTATTGATTCAGAATCGGCAGCGTGCCAATTTTAAGGGTATTGGCCGAACCATGCCGGTATTCCTGAATCGTTTGAAGGGTCTGCTGATACAGCGCGGACAGCTTTAGCGCGTTTTCGTAAAAGGCATGTCCGGCGTCGGTGAGGACGGCGGAACGTCTGCTTCGGTCAAAAAGCGCAATATTCAATTCTTTTTCCAGCTTCATAATTTGCTTTGAAACATTGGATTGGGTGGTGTGAAGCTGTTCGGCGGCGTCAAAAAAGGTATCGGCGGTGGCGGCCGCAATAAAATATTCAATCTGTTCAAAGGTCATTTTACATTCTCTTTTCGTCTAAAGGTATTTTGGATTCCCTTGTTGTTCTTTAAAAACGGTTTTGTTTTTTCGTTTTGTTTGTGGTGTGCAACTTTTTTGACGACACTCCCACCAATTCATTCCGTTATGGAATGTATTATATCATAAGTTGAATTGATTGCCCATAGCCGAGAAGATAAAATATAAATAAGAAAAGCAAAGCTGAAAATAGAAGTAGAAAAATTTAAAAAAGGAAAATTTAAAAAGTAGAAAAAAGAAAAAGTAAAAAATAGAAAAGCAAAAATGAAAAAATAAAAAAAGCAAAAAGGAGAATGGCAATGGAAAACAAAGTAACTGATTTGAGAAGCGCGCTAAAGTTATTAGCGGAGACGCCCGGACAGCTCATAGAGACGGACGTGGAGGTTGACCCGGAGGCGGAGCTGGCAGGGGTGTACCGGCATGTGGGAGCCGGGGGAACGGTAATGCGCCCCACAAAGGAAGGCCCGGCGATGATATTTAACAATGTAAAGGGGCATCCCGGCGCAAGAGTGGCAATCGGCGTGCTGGCAAGCCGCAAAAGGGCGGCAAAGTTATTGGACTGCAAGCCGGAGGACTTGGGGAAATTATTGTATCGAAGCGTGGACAATCCGATTCCGCCGAGACTTGTCGAGGAAAAGCCCTTATGCCAGCAAGTGGTTCATAAAGCGGAGGATGCGGATTTTGACTTATACAAACTGGTTCCGGCACCTACCAACACGCCCGACGACGCGGGGCCGTACATTACCTTGGGGATGTGTTATGCTACGCACCCGCAGACGGGGTTAAGCGATGTGACGATTCACCGCATGTGTATACAGGGAAAAGACGAGCTGTCCATCTTTTTTACGCCGGGAGCGCGCCATATCGGGGCGATGGCGGAATGCGCGGAAAAAATGGGCCGTAGGCTTCCAATTTCCATCAGCATTGGCGTGGACCCCGCCATTGAGATTGGCTCCTGCTTTGAGCCGCCCACGACGCCTTTAGGCTATGACGAGCTGGCGATTGCCGGGGCGCTGCGAGGGGAACCGGTGAAGCTGTGCAAGTGCCTGACAATCGACGAGAGGGCGATTGCAAACGCGGAGTATGTTATCGAGGGGGAAATAATCCCCAACGTGCGGGTGCAGGAGGATAAAAACAGCCACACCGGCTATGCCATGCCGGAATTTCCCGGCTATACCGGCCCTGCAAGCAGCCAGTGCTGGCTCATTAAGGTAAAAGCGGTAACCCACAGGGAAAGTCCCATTATGCAGACCTGCATTGGGCCGAGCGAGGAACACGTTTCTATGGCGGGGATTCCCACGGAGGCCAGCATTTACGGTATGATTGAAAAGGCAATGCCCGGAAGGCTTCAAAACGTGTACTGCGCTTCGCCGGGGGGCGGGAAATTTATGGCGGTGCTTCAATTTAAAAAGCTTACTCAAAGCGACGAGGGCAGGCAGAGACAGGCGGCGCTTTTGGCTTTTTCAGCGTTCAGCGAGCTGAAAAATGTGTTCCTTGTGGACGAGGATGTGGATTGCTTTGACCTAAACGACGTTATCTGGGCGATGAATACCAGATTTCAGGGTGATGCGGATATCATCACAATTCCGGGGGTGAGGTGCCATCCGTTAGACCCCTCAAACGACCCGTCCTATTCGCCTTCTATCAGGGACCATGGCATTGCCTGTAAAACAATTTTTGACTGCACCGTGCCTTACGACCAAAAGGAGCGTTTTAAGAGGGCAAGATTTATGGAGGTTGATGCGTCCCGCTGGATTGGATAGAGAGGATTTGCGGCGGGGGAAATGAGAAAAAAGATATTGTAGCAAGGTGAAAAATAGCGAGAAAGTTATTATAGCAAGTTGAAATGAGAAAGGTGTTGCACAGCAGATGGAAAGGGAAGAATAAAGATGCTGTAACAAGCTGAAATGGGAGAAAAAATGGCGGAGAAAAAAAGGCTTATCATAGGGGCAACCGGAGCCAGCGGCAGCCCTCTATTGAAAAAGTGTCTGGAAATTGTGCGGGAAAATTCGGAGTATGAATCATGGCTGATTATGAGCGACAGCGCAAAGCTGACTATGGAGCATGAGATGGAATGTACCGCCTTGGAGCTAGAGACGCTTGCGGATTATGCGCTTGGGCCGGAGGAGATTGGTGCGGGCCCGGCCAGCGGTTCCTTTAAAACGGCGGGGATGCTGATTGTTCCCTGCAGCATGAAAACCGTTGCCGGAATTTGCAGCGGATACGCAGACAACTTGATTCTGCGCGCGGCCGACGTGACGATAAAGGAGGGGAGAACCCTTGTGCTTGCGGCAAGGGAAACGCCCCTCAGCTCCATTCATTTAAGGAATCTTCATGAGCTTTCCCAGATACCGGGCGTGCGGATTATCCCGCCCATGATGACCTTTTACCATAGGCCGAAAAGCATTGACGATATGGTATATCACACGGCGGCCAAGCTTTTGGAGCCCTTTGGAATCGTGGCAAAGGAATACCGCCGGTGGGAAGGAATTTAAGGAGGCTTGCAATGGAAGTAAAAAAGGAACTGTCGTTTACGACAATCAGTGTGCAGATAAGCCAGATTGGGGCGGATTACGCGGTGCTGCTTAAGGGCGGCGACAAGCCGCATATCGGCTGTGCGGTGATGGCCGTCCCCAGACCTTCCCTCACCGGCGATGGCAGCGGGGGAAGCACGGCGTCAGTTTTAAATTTAATAGGGCATAAGGACGAGGAACCCTGCCGCTTTCTTGCGGAGCAGATTGCAAGGAAAAAAGGCGCGGTTGCGGTCTGCACCGGAGGGATTCATATGGACGATATCACGCCGGGGCAGATAGAGGAGATTATGGAGGTGGTGCGGGAGATTGGAAATGAGATTTGTGTGGGAGATAACTGACGAAATTTGTGCGGAAGATGGCCGATAAGGCTTATGCGGGGATAGCTGATGTGATTTGCGGGGGATAGCCATGTGGTTTTGACTATTGACTTTGGTGGATAACTGGCATATATTGTTAGAAAATATTGGTGTTGGTAATCAAAAAGAGGAGCGGGACAATGGCCGGACAGAAAAAGCTGCCGATAGGGATAGACCGTTTTGAGAAGCTGCGGGACGGAAATTATTATTATGTGGATAAAACGGGAATGATTAAAGAACTGCTGGACGAAGCCTGCGAGGTCAATTTGTTCACCAGACCCAGACGGTTTGGAAAGTCTTTGAACCTAGATATGCTTAAGAGTTTTTTTGAAATCGGCGCGGAGGAAAAGCTGTTTGAAGGCTTGGAAATTTTAGAGCATAGAGATATGTGTGCGGAGTATCTGGGAAAATACCCGGTTATCTTTTTGGATTTAAAGGATGTTGACGGGGACGATTATGCCGCGGCTTATCAGGCATTATGTAGTATTGTGGGAATGGAAATCAGAAGATTGTGCGTAAAGTATTCTCTTTTGGAAAACGGGCGTTTGTTGGAGACGGACAAGGTTTTTCTGCAGGAGGTTCTTGCTGATAAATATGATAAAGGAATTGCCATTTGTCTGCGCAGGCTGTTTCAACTGCTGTTTGAGGTGTGCAGTAAAAAAGTGATTTTTTTAATTGACGAATACGACGTACCTCTGGATAAAGCATATCAAAAGGGATATTATGAGCAGATGTTGGAGGTTGTCAGAAACCTTTTAAGCACTACGCTGAAATCTAACAGCAATTTACAATTTGCGGTTTTGACCGGATGCCTGCGTATTGCAAAGGAAAGCATTTTTATAGGGCTGAATAATTTTGTCGTCAATTCTATTTCCGACGTGGAATACAGCGAATATTTTGGCTTTACGGAGCATGAAGTGCTTAGGATGCTGCGGTATTATGGGCTGGAAGATTATCAGTGCATTATAAGAGAGTGGTATGACGGTTATCGGTTTGGGGATACCTCTGTGTATTGCCCGTGGGATGTGCTGAATTATCTGCGGAAGCTTCGGAGGGATAAAAAAGCCCGGCCGGAGTCTTTTTGGGTGAACAGCAGCAGTAACGCTATTATTCAAAATATTTTATCGGATGCATCGGAGACCACAAAGGAGCAATTGGAAATGTTAATTTCCGGCGAGGCAATAGAAAAGGAATTGGCGCCGGAGCTTACTTATAAAGATTTAGAAAATCCGAATGTGGAAAACCGCGAAATCTATCTTTGGAGCGTTATGTACGCCACGGGGTATCTCACAGAGCTTGCACGTTTAGAAAACGGCGCGAGCAGGTTAAAAATTCCCAACCGGGAAATATGGGATATTTATAATGAAAAAATAAAGCTTTGGTTTAATAAAAATATCCGAAGCAACACGGATAGGCTGAGAAAAATCTGCGAAGCGGTAAAAGGCGGCAATGCGGAGGAGGTGCAGTCTGTTTTTAACGATTGTATGCGGGGTACTATCAGTATTCGCGATACCTATGCGAGAAAGGAAATGAAGGAAAATTTTTATCATGGTATGCTTCTGGGAATCCTGCAGTGCGAGGGAAGCTGGGCAGTTAAGTCAAATCAGGAATCGGGCGTAGGATACGGCGATATTCTGCTCACAAGCCCCAGAGATAAAATCGGCTGCGTGATAGAGGTAAAATATGCGGAAGCGGGTTTTTTTGAAACGGCGTGCAGGAAAGCCGTGGAGCAGATAGAAAAAAATCAATATGCGGACTATTTTGTTCAGAAAGATATAAAGATAGTTCACGCATACGGGATAGCGTGTTATAAGAAGGAATGTCGGGTTGCGCATAAACGTATGGAAATGTAATCTGCAATTTGTAACGGTTTAGGAAAGCGTGGCTCATAGAGAAAATTCAGAAAAAATCCAGCAAATATTTTCAAAAACATCTTGACAAAAAATTAACAAAATGCTATTATAACATCAACAGATAAAAGAGAGTAGCTGATACCGCAAGGTATATTCGAGTCGTCAAGACGATGGAAGCATCCGATTTCGAGTCAGGGAAAGCTGTAGCAAGACTTTTATCGCAGCAGAAATGCCGCGGTAGAGGTCTTTTTTTATTCCGCGGGCAGCCAAGTGGCTGCAGACATTTGGCAACTGCCGCGAAGCGGCATCTGCGTATCTAAAAACAGCAAAGCCTAATAGTGCGAGGAGCAATCTACAGGCGCGAAAGCGTCTGAAAGTTGTCTCAAAAGCGGCTGGAAGGCGAAGCAGAAAGCAATAGGAGGAAAAAATATGTTCAAGAAAAAACAAAACGGTAATGTTTACGAGCAGCAAGGCCAAACGGCGCGTCAAAAAGCGGGGAGATTCAAACCGGGAAAAGCGGCAGGCGTTATTATTGTGATATTCGCGGCGGCGTATCTTTTGGCAGGGAGTATTTATTCATTGAGAGAAAACGAATACGCGGTGGTAACTACCTTTGGGGCGCCGAATGTGGTGGAGGAATCCGGGATTCATTTGAAAATTCCTTATATTCAGCGAATAGCAAAGGTGCCGAAAACCATTAACGGTTTTCCCATTGGCTTTAATGCGGAGTCTGACGAGTACAACGACAGGGAATCCTTTATGATTACCAGAGACTACAACTTTGTAAACGTGGATTTTTATGTGGAATACCGTGTAACAGACCCCACCAGATATTTATACGCGTCGGAGGACCCCGTGGAGATTTTAAAGAATCTAACCCAAAGTTATATCAGGGACACTATTGGCCTTTATGATGTGGACAGTGTTATCACTACCGGGAAAAACGAGATACAGGCTTCTATCAAGGAAAAAATTGTGGGCAGGCTGGAGGAAGAGGATATCGGCATACAACTGGTAAACATTACCATTCAGGATGCGGAGCCGCCCACGCAGGAGGTAATCAACGCCTTTAAAAATGTGGAAAACGCGAAGCAGGGAAAGGAAACGTCCATCAACAGGGCCAACCAAAAGCGGAACGAGGATATTCCCGCCGCAAGGGCCTTGGCCGACGAGACCTTAAAGACCGCGCAGGCGCAGGCCGAGGAGCGGGTGAACGAGGCGAAGGGCCAAGTAGCTAGGCTGAATGAGCTTTATGCGGAGTATCAGAAATACCCGCTCATCACAAAGCAGAGAATGTTTTATGAGACGATGGAAGAAATTCTTCCCGATATGAAGGTGATTATCGAGAGAAGCGACGGCAGCACTCAAACCATGCTTCCGCTGGAATCCTTTACAGGCTCCGCGATGGGTTCGTCGGCAGGCTCTTTTGCAGGCAGCGCGCAGGGAAGCAGCTTCGCAGGAAACGCAGGGAATATGGGAAATACAGGAAACGGAGCGGACGCTGGCAGCGGTTCGGCGGAAAACGGCGATGGGGCCGAGGATAACGGAGCGGAGGAATAGCAAAGAAGCTTTGTCGAAGCTGACGGAGCGGAGGAAAATTTTTGAATATATGACAGACGGGATTTTCCCGAAAAAAGATATATTGAAGCATATCTGTGAAACTTAAATAGAAAGGAAAAACACTATGAAGAAAAAAATGGGTTTAACATTTGCTGTGATTATTTTATTAGTGGTTATCGGGCTGGCGGATACCTGCCTTGTGGTGACGTATCCCAATGAATACACGATTATCAAACAGTTTGGAAAGATTGAAAGTATTCGGGAGACGCCGGGGCTCAGCGTGAAGCTTCCTCTGATACAAAGTGCGGAAAAGATTCAAAACGAGGTGCTCTTGTATGACCTAGCGGTCAGCGACGTTATGACGAAGGACAAAAAATCTATGATTGCCGACTGTTTTGTGCTCTGGCGGATAGACGACCCTTACAAGTACACTCAGACGTTAAGCGCCCAGAAGAGCAACGCCGAATTTCGTATCGATACCATTGTGTACAACAGCTTGAAAAATGTTATCAGCAGCTTGAGCCAAGAGGAGGTAATCAGCGGCCGCGACGGGGAGCTGGCCCTTGCTATTAGGGAAAATATTGGCGACACCTTAGGGCAGTACGGAATCGAGCTGCTTGCCGTGGAGACAAAGTCCTTGGACCTTCCCGACGAAAACAAAAGCGCGGTTTATGAGCGCATGATTTCCGAGAGGAACAATATTGCAGCAACCTTCCAAGCGGAAGGACAGGAGGAGGCAAAGGAAATTTCCAATAA
>JAMPGS010000061.1 GCA_023663815.1 Clostridium sp. | reverse complement strand
CAAACCTTGGAGCACACCCCCGCGCTGGTTCACGGCGGGCCCTTTGCCAATATTGCCCACGGCTGTAATTCAGTGCGCGCCACCAAGGCGGCCCTAAAGGTGGCGGACTATGTGATTACGGAAGCCGGTTTCGGGGCGGATTTGGGCGCGGAAAAATTCTTTGACATTAAATGCAGGGCGGCGGGCCTTAAGCCCGGCGCGGTTGTGCTGGTGGCCACGATCCGGGCGTTGAAATATAACGGAGGCGTTCTGGGGTCGGAGCTTGGGGAAGAAAATCTGGAGGCCTTGAAAAAGGGAATCGTCAATTTGGAAAAACACATGGAAAATCTCCAAAAGTACGGAGTGCCCGTTGTGGTGGCCTTGAACGACTTTGTGACGGACACCGAGGCGGAAATTTCTTTCGTGAGGCAGTTCTGCCAGGAAAAGGGCTGTGAGTTTGCCGTCTCCAAGGTGTGGGAAAAGGGCGGCGAGGGCGGAAAAGAGCTTGCGGCCAAGGTGCTTGACATTTTGGAAAATAAAAAGAGCAATTTTAAGCCGCTCTATGAGAATGACTTGAGCCTGAAAGAAAAAATAGACAAGATTGCGAAAGAAATTTACGGCGCAAAGGGCGTCGATTATTCCACGCAGGCCGAGAAACAGCTTCGGACATTGGAGGGGCTGGGCTTTGGGAATCTTCCCGTCTGTATGGCAAAAACCCAGTATTCCCTGTCGGACGACCCGGCTTTATTGGGAAGGCCGGAAAATTTCCGGCTCAGCGTGCGTGAGGCCTATGTAAGCGCGGGGGCGGGCTTTGTGGTGGTTCTCACAGGGAGCGTGATGACGATGCCGGGCCTGCCTAAAAATCCTGCGGCGTTTTCCATCGACGTCAACGAGGACGGCATGATTACCGGTTTGTTTTAGGAAAGGGAAAAGAATGGCAAAGTTAATCGACGGTAAGGCAATTTCCTTACAGATAAAGGACGAAGTAAAAAAAGAGGTGGAGGAGCTGAAAAGCCGCGGGACGGAGATAACTCTAGCAGTGATTCAGGTAGGCGATAACCCGGCTTCCACCGTTTATGTGAGAAATAAAAAGAAAGGCTGCGAGTATACGGGGATTCGTTCCCTATCCTACGAGCTGGCGGAAAATACCGCGCAGGAGGAGCTCCTTGAGCTGATTGAGGAGCTGAACGAAAGAAAGGATGTAAACGGAATTCTTGTGCAGCTTCCGCTGCCCGCCCATATAGACGAGGATGCCGTGATACGCGCCATTTCTCCCCTTAAAGACGTGGACGGTTTCCACCCGCAGAACGTGGGAAATTTATGCATCGGAGAGCCCGGCTTTGTGTCCTGCACGCCAAAGGGAATCATCGAGCTTTTAAAGCGAAGCGGGATTGAGATTGCAGGAAAGGAGTGCGTCATCGTTGGAAGAAGCAATATCGTGGGGAAACCGGCGGCCCTTTTGCTGCTTAGGGAGAACGCGACGGTGACGGTGGCCCATTCCAAGACGAAGAATTTAAAAGAGGTGGCAAAGCGGGCGGACATTTTGATTGCGGCGGTGGGCAGGCCGAAAATGATTACCAGAGAGTATGTAAAAGAAGGCGCGGTGATTATCGACGTGGGCATCAACCGAAACGAGAACAATAAGCTCTGCGGGGACGTTGACTTCGAGGATGTGGAGCCAGTCTGCAGCGCAATTACGCCGGTGCCCGGAGGCGTGGGCCCTATGACGATCGCTATGCTTCTTCACAACTGCGTGGAGTCTGTGAAGCTGCAGGGGCGTCTGCAAAAATGAAAAACCATGTCAAAGCCGACGAAAAGCCTTCGCTTGGCGATGGCAAAAGGATGCTGTAATTGGCGGCGGTGGAAGCGGCGGACTGGCTGCATAGAAATGAGGAAGATATGAAGTGTCCTAAATGTGGATGTGAGATAGCGGAGGGCCATCTTTACTGCGAAAGCTGCGGGATGGAAATTCGGATGGTTCCGGATTTTGAGCCGGAAATTGAAAACAGCATAACAGAAACACTGTCTACAGTTGCAGAGGAGATTGAAAGCGGGGATTCTTCGGAAAAATCTGGAAAAACATATTTAAAAAGAAATAAAAAGAAGGAAAAGGGCGAGGGAAAAAATGGCGGACAGAAAAACGCCGGGAAGAAAAACGACAGACAGTGGTTTGTCGTCTGCCTATCGGCGTTTATTGTAGTCATTGTGATTATCGTTCTGGCGGCGGCGTATGCATACCGCAGATATTCCGTGCCTTATCAGGTAGGGCAGGCGAGAGCTTACGCAGAGGCGGGGGATTACGCTGTGGCAATAGAGTATTTGGAGAGGGCGAGAAGCCTGCGCAGCGATATGGCCGAGCTTGTCTTTTTGGAATCGGATTACTGCTATCGGGCGGGGGACAAGAGCCGGGCGGCGGAGATTTTGCTGACGCTCACAGGAAAAGAATATCTTGAGCATGAGGATAGGGAGAGACTGTACCAAAGTATTATTGAAATTTACGACGAGGAGGGCCGGTACGAGGATATCAGCAATCTGCTTTTAGACTGCGGGGACGACGGTATCGTCAATCAATTTCAGCAGTATCTGGCGATGCCGCCGGAGTTTGGGTATGAAGCGGGAAGCTACGACGAGGTGATTACCTTAAAATTAAGTTCCAACGCGGCGGGAACGATTTACTACACAACGGACGGCAGCGAGCCGGACGAGAGAAGCTTAGTCTATACGGCTCCCTTGATATTGGAGTCGGGAGATTATCAAATAGCGGCTGTTTTTATTAACGAGTACGGAATCAGAAGCGAAACGGCCAGAAATTGGTATGTGATTAACCTAACGGCTCCAAAGGAACCGGAGATTCCGCTTATAAGCGGAACCTACAACGCGCCTGTAAAAATCGAGGTCATTGTGCCGGAGAACAGCACCGTCTATTACACCACAAACGGGACCGGGCCGGATGCCTACAGCGCCAAGTACGACGGGCCGATTCCCATGCCTCTTGGAAAGACCAACTTTAAATTTGTGGCAATCTCCGAGGAGGGAGTTTCCAGCGAGGTGGTGAGCCGGAGTTATGATTTGTCGCTGGAAACGGAGGTAACGCTCACAAGGGCGGTGAATATCATTGAGGATGCGCTGTATCGGAGGGGCGTGCTGTCGGATTTGCAGGGACATTCCTATGGAATAGAGGGAAAATATGTATTTAAGTATGATTCTATTGTGGAAATTCCCAATTTAGGTTATTATTATATATTGAATGAGTACGTGGAAGATCATAGCGGCAATCAGACGAAAACGGAGCATCTCTATGCGGTGGAGGTATACACGGGAGCGCCGAATCGGCTGATATATGATGAAAATGGACAGATGGGGCTGATTTCTCTTAAATAAAAGCCGTCAATGTTCAAAAACAGAAAGGGATTAGCGATGTACAAGATTGTAGAAGCAAAAGAGCTTACCGCCAATATTTACTATATGGTGGTAGAAGCAAAACGAGTGGCAAAGGCCTGCAAGCCGGGCCAGTTTGTCATTGTCAGGACCGACGGGCAGTCAGAGCGTATTCCTCTGACAATCTGTGATTATGACAGGGAGAAGGGAACTATCACGATTGTATTTCAGGTGGTAGGGGCGGCTACGCAAATGATGTCCGCTTTGCAGGCCGGGGATACTTTCCATGATGTTGTGGGCCCCTTGGGATGTCCGTCAGAGTTTGTATCGGAGGATATGGAGGCTTTAAAACAGAAAAAAATGCTGTTTGTGGCGGGCGGCGTTGGAACCGCGCCGGTGTATCCCCAAGTGAAGTGGCTCCATGAGAGAGGAATCGACGCGGACGTCATTGTGGGAGCCAAGACGAAGGATTTGCTGATTCTTGAGGAGGAGATGAAAGCGGTTGCCGGTAATTTGTACATAACGACGGACGACGGCTCTTACGGAAGGAGCGGCATGGTGACGCAGACCATCACCGATTTAGTAAACGAGGGCAGGCATTACGACGTGTGCGTTGCCATCGGGCCTATGATTATGATGAAGTTTGTCTGCAAGCTGACGAAGGAGCTGGAGCTTCCCACCATTGTCAGCTTAAACCCGATTATGGTGGACGGCACCGGCATGTGCGGAGCCTGCCGTGTGACGGTGGGCGGTAAGGTAAAATTTGCCTGCGTGGACGGCCCGGAGTTTGACGGTCATCAGGTGAATTTTGACGAGGCGATGCAGCGTCAGCAGATTTACAAGACAGCCGAGGGCAGGGCGTTCCTGAAAGCGAAAGAAGGGGATACGCACCACGGCGGCTGCGGAAATTGCGGAGGTAATAAATAATGGACGTATTGAAGAAAGTTCCGGTGAGGGAACAGGACGCAAAGGTGCGCGCGGCCAATTTTGACGAGGTGTGCCTTGGCTATAATAAAGAAGAAGCAATGGAGGAAGCGGCGAGATGTATTAACTGCAAAAACGCGCAGTGCATCAAGGGCTGTCCCGTTGCGATTGATATTCCCGGCTTTATCGAGAAGGTAAAGGAGGGGGATGTGGAAGCGGCTTATCAAGTTATCAGCGAGGCCTCCTCCCTTCCGGCCGTGTGCGGAAGGGTTTGCCCGCAGGAAAGCCAGTGCGAGGGAAAATGTATCAGAGGAATTAAGGGCGAGCCTATTTCCATCGGCAAGCTGGAACGCTTTGTAGCGGACTGGGCCGCCGAAAAGGGAATCAAGCCGCAGGGAACGGCGCAGAAGAACGGCAAGAAAGTAGCCGTAATCGGCTCCGGGCCGGCGGGCCTTTCCTGTGCGGGGGATTTGGCGAAGCTTGGCTATGAGGTGACAATTTTTGAAGCCCTTCACGAGCCGGGCGGCGTTTTGGTGTACGGGATTCCTGAGTTCCGTCTGCCCAAGGCCGACGTGGTGGCAAAGGAAATTGAAAACGTAAAATCTCTTGGCGTTCAGATTGAGACTAACGTGGTGGTGGGAAAATCTGTCACCATCGACGAGCTGCTTACGGAGGAAGGCTTTGACGCGGTGTTTATCGGTTCGGGCGCGGGACTTCCCAAGTTTATGGGAATTCCCGGCGAGCAGGCTAACGGCGTTTTTTCAGCCAATGAATATTTAACCAGGAGCAACCTAATGAAAGCTTTTGACGAGGAATCTAACACCCCTATTATGAGAGGGAAAAGGGTTGCCGTTGTGGGCGGCGGAAACGTGGCTATGGACGCCGCGAGAACGGCTCTCCGTCTGGGAGCGGAAGTGCATATCGTTTATAGGAGAAGCGAGGAGGAATTGCCCGCCCGTGTGGAGGAGGTTCACCACGCCAAGGAGGAGGGGATTATCTTTGACCTTCTCACCAACCCGGTGGAAATTCTTGCCGACGAGAAAGGCTGGGTAAAGGGTATGACCTGCATTAAAATGGAGCTTGGGGAGCCCGATGCTTCCGGCAGAAGGCGTCCGGTGGAAATTCCCGGTTCAGAGTTTACCATCGATGTGGATACGGTTATCATGTCTCTTGGCACGTCGCCCAATCCGCTTATTTCTTCCACCACAAAGGGGCTTGAGGTAAATAAGTGGCAGTGCATTGTGGCCGACGAAGAGTATGGAAAAACCACGAAAGAGGGAGTTTACGCAGGCGGGGACGCCGTGACGGGGGCTGCAACCGTAATACTTGCCATGGGAGCAGGCCGCGCGGGAGCAAAAGGAATCGACGAGTATTTAAGCGCGGATAAAGAGCAATAGATTTTAGGAGACGGAGGCAGGTAACAGTTTTTACCTGTCTCTTTCTCACAGGACCTGTTGAAAGGGGAAAATTTATGAAAAAATTATTTGACGACGATGAGGAAGAGCATTTTGGGATGGAGAAATCCAGAATTTTAGTCACGGTGATACCCTTCGTTCTTATCATTGTGATTCTGGCGGTTACCTTGATTGTGAATCATGTGAAGAAAGCGGGGGACGAGACGGAGGATTTACAGCAGAGCATTATGGATTATGCGGATGAAAATAAAGGGGCCGAGGACGGAGCGGGGGATGCGGATACGGTAATGTCCGCAAACGTTTCCTTTGCCGAGACGGAGGAACACCGGGAGGGCGAGGAATCGGAACCGGAGGAGGAGCCTAAAGAAGACGGGGAGCCGGAGGAGGAAAAAAAGCCTGCCGCAACGGCAAAGAAAGAAAGTCCTACAGCGGCGCCTATGGCAAGTCCCACGCCCTATCGAGGGGAAACCATGAAAGCCGGAAAAACGGGCTACAGCAAGGTTGAATTCCATGAGGAAGAGCAGCTTCGTGATATGATGGCCTACTGGGCGGACAACAATCAAAAGGCTATTAACGACCTTGTGTATCTGGACCATTATGTGGCTATGTCCTACAGCCTTAGAGGCACCAACAACTTTTATTATTATGGGGATAAGGACGGAAACGGCAGGCCAAACGGCAAGGGAATCGCCGTCTATGCGGATAACAGGTATTATTACGGCGATTGGAAGAACGGCGTGAGAAGCGGTCAGGGAACCTTCTGGCACTTCCACATTCATTTTGAAAAAAATACGGACGATTTATATACCGCCCACCAGTATACGGGCGGCTGGGCGAACGACCTTCCCGACGGGGAGGGCTCGGAGCACTACGACTATGATGGGATGCTTTTGAAGGAAAGAGTGGGCTACAACGCCAATCTGATTGGAAGCTATTCGGCGGGGCTGATTAACGGAGATTTTTACATGACGAATATTTACTCCGACGAGAGCTCCAAGGAGTGGAACGGAAAGGCGGAGCGCGGAAGCTGGGTTTACCTGAGCAAAAACAGGGATAAAAAGGGCAATGGGCCGGTGCTTGTGGAGGTAAATAATCCCGACAATTATATTTGGATGCACCCAAATAACAACAAAAATATCGGCGTTCCCTGTCTGACTATCCAAAAAGATTAAAAAACAACAGTTATTATAAGGATAAATGTATAAAATGCTGGAATCCTGCGCCATTCAGTAGTAAAATGTGGGGAAGGGGATACAAAGGAGGCACGAAGGAGGTACGGGGGAATGGCGTGGTGTCCAAGGTGTAAAAGCGAGTATGTGGAGGGAATCACAATATGCGCGGACTGCGGCTGCGAGCTGGTGGAAGTCTTACCGGAGGAAAAAGCAGGCGGCAGGGAGGACGTGGAGAGCTTTATAAAAATATCTGACGTTATCCGTATTCAGCCCGATGTGATTCCTCTAGCAGCGCAGGCCTTGAAAGAAAAAAGGAGCGCGGAACAAGAGCAGGACTTTGGAAAAGAGGGCTTTCAGGGGAAGGGGCTTCAGAAAGAAAGCTTTCAAAAAGAAAGCTTTCGGGAGGGAGAGTTTCAAGAGGAAAGCCCTGCGAAAGAGAACTTTCCAGAGGACGATTTTCAGTTTGAGGAGGAAGCACCCCGCCCCAAGTATCAGCCGGTTTATGTAAACAACGAGGAGAAGGCCGAGGAAAATAAAACCTCAGGCTACACCCTTCTCACCGTGGGGGGAATCGGCTTTATCGCTATGATACTGGTATTTTTTGATGTGATTGATATCGGCGTTCTGCGGACCAATAAATATATAATTACAGGTGTTATGGGCGTTCTGTTTATCCTTTTTATTATTATGGGAATCATTTCCATGAGAAACTCAAGGGTTTTTAAGAAAAAAGCGGTAAAGGAAAACAACTTGACGACGGAAATCAAGAGATGGTGCGCTTTAAACCTTGAGCGGGAGCGGATAGACAGCTTGCTGGAGCTTGAAGGGGTGCAGGAGGAGCTTCAGTATTTTCAGCGGTTTGATTATATGAAAAAGGCAATTCAAAAACAGTTTATGAATCTGGACGAGGCCTATCTGGATAGGCTGGTGGAGGAAGTATATGGGGAAGTCTTTCCGGAAAATTCCGCGGAAGCCCTTTCAGACGCTGCCCCGGAAGCGTTTTCAGGGGAGCTCGCGGAGAGTTTTTCAGACGCTGCTTCGGCGGATTCATCGGAGGGCTTTTCAGAAGCTGCAGAGGAAGAGCTCCCATGAAAATTTCCCTTATCTGCGTCGGAAAAATAAAAGAGGATTTTTACCGAAAGGCGGTCTTGGAATATGAAAAACGCCTTAGGCGGTACTGCAGGCTGGAAATCATTGAGGTTGCGGACGAAAAAACGCCTGACAATGCGTCCCCTTCGGAGGAGGAACAGATAAAGGAGCGGGAGGCGGACAGAATCTTAAAGCATGTCAGGGAGGACGCTTATGTAATCACCCTAGAGATTCAAGGACAGCAGCCGGATTCCGAGGCCTTTGCCCGCCAAATAGAGAGGCTGGCGGTTCAGGGAAAAAGCCACATTCAGTTTATTATCGGAGGCTCCCTTGGGCTTCATCAAAAAGTATCGAAAGCGGCTCACCAAGCGGTGAGCTTTTCCAATATGACATTTCCCCACCAGTTGATGCGGGTGATTTTGCTGGAGCAGATATACAGAAGCTACCGTATTATAAAGGGGGAACCCTATCATAAATGATATGGCTTGCTGTGCTGGGAAAGGGATAAGGCAGTCTTTGACTTTGCCGCGCGTGGAAATAGAGACAAGGCAGTTTTTGACTTTCCGCATATGCGAATGGGGACAAGGCGGCTTCTGTGCTGCGGGCGGAAACAGAGATAAGTATATTTGAAAGTGAGACTTACCCATGAGAATGTATGACTTGATTATGAAAAAAAGAAACGGAGGGGCCCTCTCGCGAGAGGAAATTTCCTTTATGATAGAGGGGTACACCAGCGGGAAAATCCCCGATTATCAAATGTCCGCCATGCTGATGGCGATTTATTTTGTGGGAATGAACGAGGAGGAAACCCTTCATTTGACGATGGCTATGGCCCACAGCGGCGAGATGCTGGATTTGTCGGCCATTAAAGGGATTAAGGTGGATAAGCACAGCACCGGGGGAGTGGGGGATAAAACCTCCCTTGCGCTGACGCCTATGGCGGCGGCCTGCGGCGTGAAGATTGCCAAGATGAGCGGCAGAGGATTGGGGCATACGGGGGGAACTATCGACAAGCTGGAGAGCTTTGCGGGTTTTTCCACGGCCATTTCCACGGAAACATTTTTGCAAAACGTTAATGAAATCGGGATTGCCATTATGGGGCAGACCAAGGAGCTGGCCCCGGCTGATAAGCTTTTGTACGCCCTTCGGGACGTGACCGCCACGGTGGACAACATGTCGCTGATTGCCTCCTCCATCATGAGCAAGAAGCTGGCGGCGGGGGCGGACGCCATTGTGCTGGACGTCAAGACCGGGAGCGGGGCTTTTATGAAAAAGAGGGAGGACGCCTTTGCCCTTGCAAGGGAGATGGTGCGGCTTGGCCGAAACGCGGGCCGGAATATCATAGCGGTGGTTTCCGATATGGACCAGCCTCTTGGCAATGCGGTGGGGAACGCCCTTGAGGTAAAAGAAGCCATTGACACCTTAAACGGAAAGGGGCCCGCCGACTTTACGGAGCTTTGCTATACCCTTGGCTCTTATATGATGGTGATGGGAGGAAAAGCAGCTGCGGAGGAAGAGGGAAGAGAAAAACTTATGGAGGCTGTCTCAAGCGGGAGAGCTCTTGAAAAGCTTGCACAGTTTGTGAAAGCGCAGGGAGGAGACGAAAGGCTGGTCTATGAGCCGGAGCTTCTTCCGAAAGCGGAGATTGTAGAACCGGTGCTTGCGGAGCGGGACGGGTATATTGAAAAGCTCGTCTGCGACGAGGTGGGAATCTGCTCGTTACTTTTAGGCGGAGGACGCGAGACCAAGGAAAGCGGCATAGATTTGTCGGTGGGAATTATGCTTGAAAAGAAAGCGGGGGATTTTGTGAGGAAAGGTGATGTGCTTGCAGTCCTTCACGCCAACGACCGCGCAAAGCTTGCGGCGGCAAAGGAAAGGCTCCTTTCCGCTTATAAAATAGGGGAAAACCGCATAGAAAAGGGCCCCGTTATCGCGGGCATTGTAAAAGAGGTATAGCCGGAAAAATTTTCTCATATAGATAGGATATGAGAAAAAATTTAAAAAATAAATATAAAAATAGCTGGAACCGAACAAGAGAGGAACGGCAGGAGGAGCGGCGCGGCACGGGGAGGGAGCTTATGGTGGAATCCTTAAAGCTTCCCAAAGATTCTATGCTGGGCGCGTCGATTATCACTTTGACGGGAAATACGGACGCTTTTGTGGAAAACTATAAGGGAATCATAGAGTACACAAGCCAAACGATACTTCTTCAGGGAAAAACCTGCAAAATAGAAATCTGCGGAAAACGGCTGAATATTGTCTATTATACCAACGAGGACATGAAAATCAGCGGATGGATAGAGTCCGTTAAATATTTGTCCTGATAAACCATGGGAATGTAAAGGCGGGGCACGCCTTGCAGGTATAAGCAGATAATTGAGGTGCGGTATGATACAGATTATTCGTTACATAAAAGGATATCTTGCCATCAAGGTATTTGGCTTTTCACCCGAAAGGTTCATGAATTTATGCAGCTATCACGATATATTTTTGTGGGATGTTGAAAATCACGGCGATTACTATGCCATGAAAATCAGCCTGAAAGGGTTTTATAAATTAAGGGGCATTACCAGAAAAACAGGTACAAGGGTAGTTATAACAAAGCGTTATGGACTGCCCTTTCTTTCTACTCGAATTTGGAAGCGCAGGATTTTTATGTTCGGCCTTTTGGGAAGCCTTTTTTTCTGGGTTTGGATGTCCCGGTTTATCTGGGCCGTGGAGATAGAGGGGAATTATTATGTGACTACCGACGTGTTTCGGGATTTTCTTGCGGAAAGCGGCGTGGAAGTGGGGATGAAAAAAGAGCGCGTGCAGATAGAGGAATTGGAGAAGGCAATCAGGACGCAGTTCGACATTGTTACATGGACCTCCGCCCAAATAGAGGGCACGAAGCTTTTAATCCGCGTGAAGGAGAACGACGTGGTTATAGACGCGGGAGAGGATGGAGAGCCGCAGGAGGCGGAGGAGGGGCTGGATTTGGTGGCCCCAAAGGAGGGGGAAATCGTCAGTATTGTAACCAGAAGCGGGATTCCCAAGGTGACGGCGGGGGCCAGCGTGGCAGCGGGCGACGTTTTAGTGGAGGGCGGCGTCCCCATTTTAAACGAGGACGGAACCGTAAAGCGTTACGATTACTGCAGGGCGGACGCGGATATTATGCTGCGCTGCATTTACAATATGAAAGAAGAAATCGGGGAAAAGCACGAGCAGAAATATTATACGGGCAATGAAAAAAAGTATCCTTTTCTTATGCTGGGAACGAAAAAAATAAGGCTGCCCGGCGCAGGAGGCTATGAGACAAGCGATGTGATAGAGGAGAAAACGCAGCTTCGGATTTTTAAAAATTATTATCTGCCGGTGTATGTGGGAAAGGACGTTGTGAGAGAATATGTGGTAGAGGAAAAAATTTACACGAAAGAGGAAGTAAAAGAGCTGTTTGAGGCAAAAATACAAAATTTTATAGAAAGTTTACAGGAAAAAGGGGTTCAAATTATAGAAAAAAATGTTACAATAAGTAAAGCTTCCACCGTGTGGAAGATGAACGTGGATTTTCTTGCGGTGGAAAAGACCGGAATTCCGGGAAAAACCCGGCTTGAGCAGATTGAAACTGAGGAGAATTAAATGGGAGATGTTTCTGAGATAATTGAAGTACCGGCCTCGGCCCAGCAGAATGTGTTCGGACAGTTTGACGGCCATGTTAAGAAGCTGGAAAGACAGTTGAAGGTATCTATTGTAGACAGAAACGGGGAAGTCAGGATAAGCGGCGGAAGTTCCGGCGTAAGGCGGGCTAAAGCAATTCTTCAGGAATTGACGGAATTATCGATGAGAGGAAATATAATCCAAGAGCAGAACGTGGATTATGCGATTGCCATGAGTATGGAAAACAACGACGACGTACTACTGGAAATAGACAAGGACTGTATCTGCCACACGGTATCGGGGAAACCCGTAAAGCCAAAAACCCTTGGACAGAAACAGTATGTGGACGCTATCAGAAACAATATGATTGTGTTCGGGCTTGGCCCGGCGGGAACAGGGAAAACCTATCTTGCCATGGCTATGGCTATAACCGCCTTCAAAAATCAGGAGGTGGAAAGGATTATCTTAACCCGCCCAGCCATTGAGGCGGGGGAGAAGCTGGGCTTCCTTCCGGGAGATTTGCAGAGTAAGGTAGACCCCTATCTGCGGCCCTTGTACGATGCGCTTCATCAAATTATGGGGGCGGAAACCTTTTTAAAAAATATGGAAAAAGGCTTGATTGAGGTGGCTCCGCTGGCCTATATGCGGGGGCGCACTCTTGACAACGCCTATATTATTTTGGACGAGGCACAAAACACCACGCCCGCCCAGATGAAAATGTTTTTGACAAGAATTGGGTTCGGCTCTAAGGTGGTTGTCACCGGCGACGCCACGCAGAAGGATTTGATGCCCGGCGTAACGTCGGGGCTAGATATTGCCTCCAAGGTGCTGCAGGGGATAGAGGGAATTTCCTTCTGCCGTTTGAGCAGCCGCGACGTGGTACGGCACCCTCTAGTGCAGAAGATTGTAAAAGCCTATGAGAGCTATGAGGAAAAGGAGCTAAGCCGCGCAAAGCGCAGAGGACGGAATGAATACGGAAGCGCGGCGCACAGGAAAGGACAGGCTTAAGCATGACTTCTTACATTGAAAATGAGGCCGGGGCGGAATTTGGATTTGATATTAAGAAGACAGTGGATGCGGTTATGGGGGAGGTGCTTGATATGGAGGGCTGCCCCTACGAGGCGCAGGTTAATCTGCTGATTACGGATAACGAGGGGATTCGCGGGTTCAACAGGGAGCACAGGCAGCTTGACGCCCCTACGGACGTGCTTTCTTTTCCCATGATTGCCTTTGAGAAGGAAGCGGACTTTTCCATTGTGGAGGAGGAGGAAGCGGATTATTTTGATTTTGAGAGCGGAGAGCTTTTGCTGGGAGATATCATTGTCTGTGCCGATAAGGTCAGGGAGCAGGCGGAAAAATACGGACATTCCCTAAAGCGGGAATTTGCCTTTCTTGTGGCCCACAGTATGCTTCATCTTTGCGGCTACGACCACATGGAACAGGAGCAGGCCCGCAGAATGGAAGAAAAGCAGGAAAAAGTTTTGGCGCAGCTTGGAATTACCAGAGAGAATTGACGGCCTGTAAGCCGTCTGGCAGGAGTGCATATGAACGTAATGAGAAGGAAGGCAGTTTCACCGAAGAGAGACAATTACACCATGATAAGCCAGTTGGCGTTTCTTGTTGTTCTTATTTTCCGAATCCCTCTCGGCTATATGACGGGGGATAAAGGCCTTGCTTATTTTGGACTTGCAAACGAACTGTTTTTGATGACGGCGGGAACTGTATCCTACGGCTTGTCCGAGGCTACGGCCGCCCTTGTGAGATACCGGATAAAAAGGGAGCAGCTAAAGAGCGTTAAAAAGACCTTGCGCTGGGCCATGCTTTTGGGCGGCGTTATTGGAATCCTATTTAGCCTTTTATTTGCCTTTGGGGGACGGGCCATTGCGGGGAATGTGCTGCACCTGCCTCTGGCGGGGCTTTCGGTGTGCATTATGGCTCCGGCAATCTTTTTTTCCATATTGACAGGGGTTTTCAGGGGATATTTTCAGGGAAACGGCTCTAAAGTTCCGGCGGTTCATTCCCAGATATTATATACGGTTTTCCTGTTTGTCGGCGGGCTGGCCGGGGCGGGAGCCCTGCATGGCTACGGGAAAAAGGTGTCGGCGCTGCTTCAAAATTCGGATTACGCGGCGTCTTACGGCGCCATGGGGGCTTCCATCGGCCTGTTAGCCGCCTCCGTGTTTTGTTTCCTTCACGGGCTGGTTTTGTATACCGTTTACAGAAACACTTCAAAAAAGCAGGGGATAAGGGAACAGCAAAGAAATCAAGATACGGGATTTTATCTTCTTAAAATGCTTTTGGGCGGCGGATTTTTTTATTCGTTGTACTTTTTCAGCTTTCAGGCTCTGCCGCTTTTAGACCAGTATCTGTATTTTTCCTCGGAGGGGACGGGGGATATGACTGGAAGCTGGGGAATTTATTACGGGAAATGTCTGGTGGTAATCGGCGTTGTGTGCGGGATTATCAATTTATTCTGCGGCATTTCAAGGGGAAAGTCGCCCCTGTTGGAGCGGGAGGAAAAGCGTTTTGCAAGGGAAAAGCTGGGGATTTTTATTCACCAGTGCGCGGTCATCGCTATCCCGGCGGCCGTTTTTCTTGCGGTGTTTGCCGAAAATATTTTGAATCTGCTGTTTAAGGGAAGTCAAAAGCAGGCGGCTGTTTGGCTGCAGATAGGCAGCATAGCGGTGGTTTTCTGTGTGCTGGGAAGCCTGTTTATGGAGATTTTGCTGAAAAATAGGAGAGTGAATTACGCCGCTGTTGTGGGTGTGATTGGGCTGGTTTTCCATATGGTGGCGGCGGTTTTATTGATTAAGGTGGCGAAATTAGGAATGATTGGAGTAATTACGGCTGTTATTTTATTTTATGCCGTTGTAACGATTGCGGGATTTTTCCTTATTAGCCGACTTTTTGGGTATGCGCAGGAGTGGGTAAAATGTTTTGTGTTCACCATAGGGGCGGCGGCTGTTTCCGGGGTGGCGGCGCTGCTTTTGAACAGGCTTTTGTCCTCCTTGGTGGGCACTACCATTTCAATGGTTGTATGCCTTGTAATTGCAATAGCGGTTTATATGATTCTCCTGATTGTAACGAGGGCGCTTAAGGAGGAAGAGCTGGAGGAGATGACGGGCGGCCGGCTTTACATTAAGCTGGCGGAAAGTATTCATTACATGTAGGAGTATAAATAAAGTTTTTTTGCTGATACTGTTTATAAAGAAATAGTGAAGGTGTGCATACTATGAAATTTGTAAAACGTATCAGTTTGTTTTTTATTTATCCTCTCACGATGTTTGCGGCGGGTTTTGCCTCCAATATGGCAATCATGGAGTTTTTTTATCCAGGGGAAAAGATACTTCAAATCCCTGAGACGGAAATGGACGGCCCGCCCGAAGAGGAAGTAACGGTAGAAGAGCCTCTTCCTGTTGTTATGCAGCAGGAGCCTGTTTTGACGGCCAACACCAGCTATGTGGTTCAGGCTTACGATACCCTCAGCGGGGACATGACGGAGGCGGAGGAAAGCGCCCCCGATAAGTTTATCGGGCTTGACAGGGAAAAGCTTGCGGAGGAAATTAAGGAATACAATTCAAATCCTTCCTTAACCGACTTAGAACAGGGCTTTACCTTTATGGAGCTGGTTACATTTTCGCCGGAGAGGGTGGTCGTCAAAAAGAGTTACGAGCGCGTCAATACGGAAAACGGCTTTTTTCTTTTAAATGAAAATCATTATGTGGTGGTTTACGACTACAGCTTGTCTCATGTTTATATGAATACCGATATTCTGGTGGAAAGCCTGCCGGAAGAACTGCAAAGAGAGATTTTAAATATGAAATTTGTGGAGGATGAGAAGGGATTATACGATTTCCTTGAGTCCTATTCCAGTTAAAGAAGGTCCGATAATGATGGAAATAAGGAAAGACGGAATAAAAATAGCGGTAATCGGGGCGGGAGCGTCCGGCATGACGGCGGCAATTACTGCGGCCGGTTACGGGGCGGAGGTTACTTTATTTGAGAAAAACGACAGGGTGGGGAAAAAAATTCTCTCCACCGGAAACGGAAAATGCAATCTGGGCAATCTGGAATTTTCCATGGAGCAGTATTACTGCGAGGATAAGGAAAAACTGCGCGGAATGTTCCGGGCGTTTACCGTGTGGGATACTATTTCTTTTTTTGAAAGTCTGGGATTGATGATACGAAATAAGGACGGGTATCTTTACCCCTATTCGGAGCAGGCCTCCGCTGTGCTGGACGTTCTGCGCATGGGATTGCGGGAGAAAAAGATAAACGTGGTATCCGGGACGGAAATTACGGACATTTCTTTTCAGGAGAAGAAAAAAATATTTGAACTAAAGAATTCTAAAGGAGAAAAGTATTTATTTCAGAAAGTAATTATCGCCTGCGGCAGCCCGGCTTCCCTCAAAAACGGGGAGGGAACCATGGGATATCGGTTGGCACGGCAGTTAGGCCACCGCATAAGGGACGTGCAGCCCGGATTGGTTCAATTGCGAAGCGGCGACAGCTTTATGAAAGCCTTATCGGGCATCCGGTGCAGGGCGGGCCTTGCGCTGCTGGTAAATGGAAAGGAAGCCGCCCGCGAGGAGGGGGAGCTACAGTTTACGGGTTACGGCCTCTCCGGCATCCCGGTATTTCAGGTAAGCCGTATTGCGGCTTATGCCTTGAAGGAAGGAAAAGCAGTCGAGGCGGCAGTGGATTTTTTTCCGGATCAGGAAGAGAAAGCTTTTGTTTACATAAACCGGCTGCGCTTTGGCGCGCACAAGGAAGAGGCCTTGGAGGATTACTTCACGGGCACTTTAAATAAGAAGCTCAACATGGTGATGATAAAGCAGGCGGGTTTAAAGCCCCAGATGAAGGCGGCGGAGGCAGGCTGGGACAGGATATGGGCCATGGAACAAAAATGCCGGGCCTTTCCCATACATATCGAGGCGGTAAATTCCATGGAAAACGCCCAGGTCTGCGCCGGCGGGGTGGACTTTGAGCAGGTGGATGTGACGCTGGAATCAAAGCTTGCGGCGGGCATCTATTTTTCAGGGGAGGTTTTGGATGTGGACGGAAAGTGCGGCGGCTACAACCTTCAATGGGCATGGACAAGCGGCTACATTGCGGGCAGGAACGCGGCGGGCAGCTCCACACGGGAGATAAGCGAGGCTGGCTGGGAGGATATAAGGGCAGAAGAAGATATAAAGGCAGAGTGATAAAATCCTTTGAAGCAATGGGGATTAAGTATATATTTGTTTAAGAGAATGAAAAGACAGAGTGGCAAGACTGTTTGAAGCATTGTTATTAAGCCTATGATTGTCTGTAAAGATGAAAAGATAGGGTGACGAGACAGGAAAAGGATTTTGTCACAAGATGGCTGTGTTTCAGGAATTCAGGGGAAAAATGAAGAAATGTTAAGAATTAACCAACTGAGGCTTCCAGTAGGCCACACAAAGGAGGAGCTTGTGCAGGCGGTAAAAAAGCTTCTTGGGTGCGGGGAAACGCCGGAAATAAGGATTGTGCGGCGTTCCATTGACGCCAGAAAAAAGCCGAAGTTATATCTAAATTATATTTTGAATGTGAAAATATCTAATCAGGCAAAGATTTACCGCAGGTGTAATAAAAATCAGGTTAGTTTGTGGGAAGAAAAGCCCTATGATTTTCCCGTAAGCGTTTACCGGGGAAAGATAAGGCCGGTTATCATTGGAACGGGCCCGGCTGGACTTTTCTGCGGCTATATGCTTGCGCAGGCGGGCTTTTGCCCTATTTTGCTGGAGCGGGGGGAGCCGGTGGAGGAGAGAACGAAGTCGGTACATACTTTTTGGGAGACGGGAAAACTAAATCAGGAGTCCAACGTGCAATTTGGGGAGGGAGGAGCCGGGACATTTTCCGACGGGAAGCTGAATACTTTGGTTAAGGATAAATACGGGAGAAACGGGAAGGTACTGTCTCTTTTGGCGGAAGCTGGCGCACCGCCGGAAATTCTTTATGACTACAAGCCCCATATCGGCACGGACAAATTGTGTGAGGTGGTAGTAAATCTTCGGAATACCATTTTAGCCATGGGCGGCGAGGTGAGATTTAACGCCAAGGTAACGGACATTCAGTGTGATAATGAAAAAATATCAGGTGTAATTATAAATGGAAAGGAGCGGATTACGGCCGAATATGTGATTTTAGCTCCGGGGCACAGCGCAAGGGATACCTTTGTCATGCTTTATGAAAAAGGCCTTGAGATGGAAAGTAAGCCCTTTGCAGTGGGGATGAGGGTAGAGCATCCGCAGGAACTTATCAACTTTTCCCAATACGGAAAAGAAAAGGAGGAGACGCTGGGCAGCGCGCCTTACAAGGTGACGGCCAAGACCTCCGGCGGAAGGGGCGTTTATTCCTTCTGCATGTGTCCCGGCGGTTATGTGGTGAACGCTTCCTCTGAGGAAGGGCGATTGACGGTAAACGGCATGAGCTACAGCGGGCGGAACGGAAAAAACGCCAACAGTGCCATTATTGTGTCCGTAACGCCTGAGGATTACGGGAGCAGTCATCCTCTTGCGGGAATCGAGTTCCAGCGCAGGCTGGAGGAGCGTGCCTTTGAGATAGCTGGCGGGAAGGTGCCGGTGGAGAGGTACGGGGAGTATAGGAAGGCTTTGGAAATAGGAAGGACGGCGGGCTTTGAAGCAAAGGCGGCAGCCGGTTTTGAAAAAGAGATAGATGTTGAAACAGAAATTGAGTTTGGAATAAAAGGGAAAGAAAGTTGCGATGCAGAAATTGATATTGGAATAAAAACGGAAGCGAATCATGAAGAAGATAGTAAATTTTTAATTTCGGATGACTTTGCGCCTTGTATCAAGGGAAGCTGGGCGTATGGCGAGGTGCATAAAATTCTGCCGCGGGCTCTTGGAGAAGCCTTTGTGGAGGGGATGGAGCATTTTGGAGAGATTATTAAAGGGTTTAATGATAAAAATGTGCTGGTGGAGGGAATTGAGAGCAGAACCTCATCGCCGGTGAGAATTCTGCGGGACGAAACCTTGCAGTCCTCCATAAAGGGGCTGTACCCCTGCGGGGAAGGAGCGGGCTACGCGGGAGGAATCACTTCGGCGGCCATGGACGGCATACGGGTAGCGGAGGAAGTGGCAATTCACATCATGGAACGGGATGGAGGGCAGGCTTATGGAGAGAGCAAACATCACGAAACAGGAGCTGAGAAACAGGTATCTGACGCGCAGAAATGATTTACCCTTTAGCGAGCGCAGGGAAAAGAGCGCAAGGATCAGGGAGAATTTAACGAAAGAGACCGTTTACCAGAAGGCGCAGGCAATCCTCGTTTATATGAGCTACCGTAGCGAGGTAGAAACCGGTAAGCTGGTGGAGGAGCTCTTATCCGCCGGGGAAAAGCGTGTTTTTGCCCCCAAGGTGGAGGGTATGGACATTCAATTTTATGAGGTAAATTCCATGGCGGATTTTGTAAGCGGCTATCAGGGAATCAGGGAGCCAGAAGAAAATGCGGAAAAACGCTTTACGGAGCAGACGGCCTTGGAACTTGAGAGCTTGATTCTGGTGCCGGGCGCGGTGTTTGACAGGGAGAGGGGAAGAATGGGATACGGAAAAGGCTTTTACGACCGCTATCTTGCAAGGTTTTCCATGCCGGGCTTCCACAGCGCGGCCCTTGCTTTCGACTGCCAGATTGCAAGGAAAGTTCCGGTGGAGGAGCACGATATCAGGCCGGATATGATTGTTACAGAAACGGGTGTTATTAAATAAGAGATGTTGCAATAGGCTGTAGTCGTCAAATGTCTGCAAGCAGCCGCTTGGCTTATAGTTCGCAGAAATAAACAATTGCAGGGGTGAAGCAGTAAAATAGGTAATGAAAAAAATAGAAAAGAAGTAGAAGTATAAGTATAAGGAGAAAATAATGGATTATGAATGAATTGCTGATTCAGTTGGGGAAAAACGCGTCTGCCGCGAAGTATGAGCTGCAAAAGCTTTCCACGGACAAAAAAAATCAGGCGTTATGCGGGGCGGCGGAAGCTCTTGTGCGGGATTGCAGCTTGATTTTGGAGGAAAACGGTAAGGACATTGCGGAAGGGGAGGCAAAAGGTATGCCGTCCGGGCTC
>JAMPGS010000060.1 GCA_023663815.1 Clostridium sp. | reverse complement strand
AATAGTGAATAATTGGATATGTTCATAAATTTTTCACTCATTCAAAAACCGTGTATTTATGGAAAGTAAAAGTAGCCAAAAGGTGGAAAATGTGATAAAATAAAATCTCTGTTCAAACAAAATACCGGAGAAATTATTTTGAGATGGATACGCAGATTGTAAAGATAGAGGAAGATAATATAGATAAGGAATTAATCGACAGGGCCGGCCGGATTATAAGGGGAGGCGGCTTGGTGGCTTTCCCCACGGAGACGGTGTACGGCTTAGGAGGAGACGCTTTAAACGGGAGTTCCTCAAAAAAAATATATGCGGCCAAGGGGAGGCCTTCCGACAATCCGCTGATTGTGCATATTGCAAGGCTGGAGGGGCTTTTTGAGATTGCGGATAAGATACCGGAGGCGGCGCTTTTCCTTGCGGGGAAGTATTGGCCGGGGCCCCTTACTATGATTTTCCACAAAACGGAGCGCGTACCTTTTGAGACCACGGGGGGACTTCCCACGGTGGCGGTGCGGATGCCTGCCAACAAGATTGCGGCGGCTCTCATAGAAGCTTCGGGAGGCTATATTGCGGCGCCCAGCGCAAACCGTTCAGGGCGGCCAAGTCCCACCAGCGCAAAATATGTGGCGGAGGATTTGGACGGCAGGGTGGACATGATTATCGACGGAGGGGACGCGGATATCGGGCTGGAATCCACAATTATTGATTTTTCCGTTGAAAGGCCCGTTATTTTGCGGCCGGGCTATATTACGGAGGAGATGCTGCAGGAGGCGTTGCGCTCCGCGGGCAGCCGCTTGCAGAGGGGTAGCATCGGTGTGGAGAAAAAGTTTGCCGGAGCAGACGGCGTGGTGCAAAGGCCCGCTGAGGAAAGCGTTGGCATAAGCGGCGCAATGCAAAGGCTTGCCGGAGAAGGCAGCGGTGCGGTGCAAGCGTCCACCGAAGAAAGCGTCGGCTTTGCCAGAGCAGACAGCACCAATGCGATACAAAAGCTTGCCGAAGAAAGCGTCAGCTTTGCCGGAGCAGACGGCTCCGGCGCGGCCCAAAAGCCTGCCGAAGAAAGCCTCGGCATAAACAGCAGCAGTACCGCTTCGGAGCCCGCCCACCCCAAGGCTCCCGGCATGAAATACAGGCATTACGCCCCCAAGGGGAGCCTTATGGTTGTGGAGGGGGAGCCGCTGCGGGTGACGGCGTTTATCAATGAAAAGCTGGCGGAGGCCAAGAAGGCCGGGAAAAAAACGGGTGTGATTGCTGCCGACGAGACGGCGGCGGAGTATATTGCGGACAGCATAAAGAGCGCAGGAAGGCGCGGAGACGGGGAACAGATTGCAAAGCGTTTGTTCCGCATTTTGCGTGAGTTTGACGACGAGGGCGCGGAAGTGATTTACGCGGAAAGCTTTGACAGGCGTGGAGTGGGACAGGCCGTTATGAACCGGCTTTTAAAGGCAGCGGGAAACCATGTCATCCGGCTCTGATGAAAGTAGAGGAAAACAATGAAGAATATGATTGCGCTGGGGAGCGACCACGGCGGATATGATTTGAAAATGCAGGTTATCGAGCACTTGAGGGAGAGAGGGCTTTCCTACAAGGATTTTGGATGCTTTGACAAGGAATCCTGCGACTATCCCGATTTTGGAAAGGCGGCGGCAAAAGCGGTTGCCGCGGGCGAGTGCGATAGGGGAATCGTGATATGTACCACGGGAATTGGCATATCCATTGCGGCAAACAAAGTGCCGGGAGTGCGGTGCGCTTTCTGCACGGACCCTTATCTTGCAAAAATGACGAGGCTGCACAACGACGCCAACATGCTTGCCCTTGGAGGCGGGCATACGGGGAAAAATCTGGCCCTTGAGATTGTGGATACGTTTTTGGATACGGAGTTCTCAAAGGGCGAAAACCACATACGCAGAGTGGAAAAGCTGGAAAATCAGGATTAAAAACAGGGATAAAGGCGGTGAGGAGATTTGAGAAAGGCGGGAAATAAAATAATTGCTGCGGGGCTTGCGGCAGTTCTTTTGTTGTGCGCCCTGCCCATAACGGCCTATGCCGACAAGATATCTGAAATAGAGGACCAAATCAACAAAAATAAAGAGGAGCAGGAAAAAACTAAAAATGAGATTGACGAGCGGGAGGACGAGCTGGACAATCTCAACGAAATTGCGGAGGGGCTTAAGGGCGAGCTAAACAGCTTAAACGCCAGCCTGCAGGAAGTCAGCGACAATTTGGAGGCGCTGGAGGAGGAGATTGATTCTAAGAATAACGAGATAGACAGAACCTTAAAGGAGCTGGAGGAAGCTGAAAAAATAGAGGAGCAGCAGTATGAAGCCATGAAAAAGCGTGTAAAATTTATGTATGAAAAGCGCGACTTCATGGTGCTTGAAATGTTTTTCGGCTCTGAAAGCCTAGCCGATTTTTTAAACCGCGCGGAATACATCGAAAAGCTTTCGGCTTACGATAGGAAAAAGCTGGAGGAATTTAAGGCCACGCGGGAGGCGGTGGAGGAGGCTAGAGAAAGACTGGAAGGGGAGCGGGAGGAGTTGGAGGAGCTTCGCGTTTCCGTGGAGGCGGAGCAAAGCCGTTATTCCGGTTTGGTGAGCCAGACGTCGGGAAAACTTACCAGTAATCAGCGTGAAATATCCCAGACGGAAGCGGAGATGCTGGAATATGAGAGAGCGCTTCAGGAGCAGAAAAACGACCTTGCAAGGCTGCAGGAGGAGCTGGAAGAGGAAAGACGTTTGTCCCGGCTGGCGGCCCAGTCGGCGTGGCGGGATATCTCCGAGATTACCTTCGCGGAGGGCGATAGGTATCTTCTCGCCAACTTGATTTACTGTGAGGCGGGCAATCAGCCCTACGAGGGGCAGGTGGCTGTGGGAGCCGTGGTGATGAACCGGGTGATGAGCTCCGTGTTCCCGGATACCGTGGTAGGGGTTATCTATCAGAATAAGCAGTTTTCGCCGGTTGCCAGCGGGCGGCTTGCCCTTGCCCTTGCCGAAAATCATGCCACAAACGCCTGTTATCAGGCGGCGGACGCGGCCATGTCGGGCACGACTACAGTGGGGAACTGCCTGTTTTTCAGAACTCCTATAGAGGGCCTTACTGGACTTCAAATAGGAGGCCATATCTTCTATTAAAAATTGGAAAGGCAGGCTTTGAGCTTGTCGAAGCCGCCGGAATAAATAATTTGCAGCAGCTTGTTTAGATGCACCAGACTAAGTTTTAAGGTATCAAGGGAAATGGAGCGGGATTCAAGAGCGGTCACAAGCTCATCTAAATCCACCACTTTTACGAAGCCGTCGGGATAAATGATAACGTCCGCTAAAAGATCCGTTACGATGAGAGAATTTTCGTCGGGATGATAGTCAAAATCAACAATATCACAGTACCAGTATAGGAGGGAGCCGTCCTCATAGCAGAATTTGCTCACCTTAAAGCCTTCCTTTAGAAAGTAGCAGGAGCAGCCGTGGTGCAAATCCTTTTTGGGGCGGAGCGCGCGCCATGAGGTGATGATGCGCTCCTCGCTGCAGGAAAGGATAACGTCGTCTTTCAGGAGAATACATTCATCGGGAATAATGCGTCTGCGGTATAAGGTGGGATTGGTCATGGCGTCTCCTTTGCGTGGGATGTGTGGGTATGTATAAAAATAGTACTATTAAACGGGGGGAAAGTCAACGAGTTTAGCGAAGTCGTCTCTGCGAAAAATTTCCTAGATTTTCTAGACAGAAACGAAGAAAGTGCTATAATAAGAAGGGAATGTCCATCGGGCTTTTGCCCGGAAAAGGAGAGTCTGTGAAATTTAATCGAAATGTTTATCAGGCATTGACAATGATAGGGCAGTTTGGAATTAATATGTTGGTTCCTGTTTTGTTTTGTTCTTTCTTGGGAATATTTCTGGATAGGAAGCTGGGAACCGATTTTTTGGTAATCCTGCTTTTTTTTGTGGGGGCGTTAGCGGGAGCTTACAATGTGTATCGCTTTTCCAGACAGATTTTTCAAAAGGAAAGCGAGCAGTCGGCTTATCTTCACAAGAGCAGAAAAAACAGGGAGAACAAATGAGGGACAAAATTACCAAGGTGAACAGAACGTTGTTTGAGCTTGAGATAGGTATTCTCATTTTTGGCGCGGTATGCCAGCTTTTCGCGGTCTTTTTAAAGGACAAGGCGGGCTACAGCATAGGGCTTTGGCTGGGGATATTGATTGCCATGGCAAGCGCGGTCCATATGTGGTGGAGCCTTGACAGGGCCCTTGATTTGGGCGAGGGACAGGCGGTGAAAACCATGGGCTTCCACAACGTGCTCCGTTATTTATTTATCGTTGCTTTGTTTGCGCTGATTTGCGTAAGCGGGATAGGAAATCCTCTTTCCGCTTTTCTGGGAATCATGGGGCTGAAGGCTTCGGCCTACATGCACTTTATCACCAGAAAAATCAGCATAAAGATATACGGGGAGGAAATTCTCCCCCCATTGGTAGAAGAACCTGCAGGTGGGCAGGAAAAGTAAGGAGGTGAGTATATGGGAGAAGGAATTTTGTTATCCGAATCCGGAGGCGTGGATTTTATGATTCATGGGGTCTTTTCCTATGAGCTGTTCGGCCAGACGGTGTGGATAACAACGACACATGTGTGCGTTCTGATAGTCTTTATGATTATTATTGGGTTCTGCATTGCGGCGAACAGGGCCGTCAAACATGCCACAGAGGTACCGGGCGCGTTTCAAAACGTGGTGGAGCTGATTGTGGAGATGTTAGATAAAATGGTTGGCGGCGTTATGGGAGCTCAGGCAGTCAGATTCCGCAATTATATCGGGACGATATTTATCTTTATTTTAATCAGCAACATTTCCGGACTGCTGGGCCTGCGTCCGCCGACGGCGGATTACGGCGTGACCTTTGCGCTGGGAATCATCACCTTTACGCTGATTCATTATAATAAATTTAAATATCAAAAGGTATCGGGCGTGCTCAAAGGGCTGTGTGAGCCATGGCCAATCTGGGCCCCAATTAATATCGTCAGTGATTTGGCGGTTCCGATTTCGCTCTCGCTTCGTCTGTTTGCCAATATTTTATCGGGAACGGCGATTATGGCGTTGATTTACGCGCTGCTCAGCAAGATAGCCATAGCGTGGCCGGCAGTACTTCATGTGTATTTTGACCTGTTTTCAGGTGCAATTCAAACCTACGTGTTCTGTATGCTGACGATGACGTATATCACGGACGCATGTAACACAGGTGAATGACGGCTTTTGATACAAAGCAGTTATCATTGTCCGGCGGACTTTAAAGAGCCGCGGGAATTAAAAAAATTAAATATTATGTACAAGTGTTAAGGAGGAAACAAAAATGGATTTTAACGGTAATTTTATTTTGGGTTGTTCAGCAATCGGCGCAGGACTGGCGGTTATCGCAGGTATTGGACCCGGCGTAGGGCAGGGTATCGCGGCGGGCCATGCGGCAGCGGCAGTAGGAAGAAATCCCGGAGCAAAATCTGACATTACGTCTACCATGTTGCTTGGACAGGCGGTTGCGGAGACAACCGGTCTTTACGGTCTGCTTATAGCAATCCTTCTTCTGTTCGTAAGACCTCTTATGGGAGCTGCACAATAAGAAGGGGAGCTCCCTTTTGGCGGCACTATAATTGAGGAAAGGAGGTTTACGGATGGAACCCAGAATATTTGACCTTGACCTGCAGCTGCTCACAGACGCATCGCTGATGATTATCGCAGTCTTTGTATTGTTTTTAGCGGCATCCTATTTTCTATTCAATCCCGTGAGGAATATGCTGGCAAAGAGGCAGGCGAAGATTAAAAACGAGCTTGACAGCGCGGCAAAGGACATGGAAGATGCCGGGGAACTGAAAAAGCAGTATGAGGAGAAGCTGAAAAACATCGATAAGGAAGCGGAAGAAATTTTAAGCGACGCCAGAAAACGCGCTCTGGAAAACGAGGGTAAAATCGTGGCGCAGGCGAAGGAAGAAGCGGCCAGAATCATTGACAGGGCCAAAGTGGAAGCCGAGCTTGAGAAGCAGAAAGCCGCGGACGATGTGAAGCGGGAAATGGTAGTACTTGCGTCCATAATAGCCGGTAAGGTGGTAAAGGCATCTATCGACACAACCGTGCAGGAAAGCTTAGTAAATGAAACGTTAAAGGAAATAGGTGAAAGCACATGGCAAAGCTAGTTGGAGCAACGTATGGAGAAGCTTTGTTTGAACTGGCTGTAGAGGAGGGAAAGGAAGACGAGCTTCTGGACGAGGTTGTCCAGTTCCGCAATTTGCTTTCCGAAAATCCTGATTTTGGAAAGCTGATGAACCACCCTAAAATTTTGAAGGAGGAAAAGCTTGAGGTTCTTGAGAATGTCTTTAAGGGAAAGCTTTCGGGAGAACTGCTTGGATTCCTGCATTTGATTGTGAGCAAGGACAGATATGGGGAAATTGACGCCATATTGGATTACTTTATCAGCGAGGTAAAGCGGGTGAAGGGAATCGGAATTGCTTACGTGACTACGGCCATGGATATAAGCGAAGCAAAAAAATCAGAAGTAGAACAAAAGCTGCTTTCCACCACATCCTTTTCAAAGATGGAAATGCACTATCAGGTGGACGAGGATTTAATTGGCGGCATGGTTATCCGTATCGGCGACCGTGTCGTGGACAGCAGCGTAAAAAATAAGCTGTCGGAGCTTTCGCGCGAGCTGCTCAAGGTACAGCTATAAAAAAGAAAGCTGGCGTTTTTGTCAGTTTTCACAGTAACAAAAAGAAAGGTGCGTAAGAACCATGAATTTAAGACCGGAAGAAATCAGTTCCGTTATTAAGGAACAGATTAAAAGATACGCTTCAGAGCTTGAAGTTTCAGACGTTGGTACTGTAATTCAGGTTGCCGACGGTATTGCCCGCGTACATGGTCTGGAAAACGCAATGCAGGGAGAGCTTTTGGAATTTCCCGGTGAAGTATATGGAATGGTACTGAATCTGGAAGAGGATAATGTAGGTGCGGTACTTCTCGGAAGCCAGAAGAATATCAATGAGGGCGACACGGTAAAGACTACCGGGCGCGTGGTTGAAGTTCCTGTAGGCGACGCCATGTTAGGGCGTGTAGTAAACGCTCTGGGGCAGCCCATTGACGGAAAGGGCCCCATACAAACAGATAAATATCGTAAGATAGAGAGAGTGGCCTCCGGCGTTATCACAAGAAAGTCCGTTGATACGCCTCTGCAGACAGGTATCAAGGCAATCGATTCCATGATACCTATTGGAAGAGGACAGCGTGAGCTGATTATCGGAGACAGACAGACAGGCAAGACGGCCATTGCAATCGATACAATTATCAATCAAAAGGGACAGGGTGTAAACTGTATTTACGTTGCCATCGGACAGAAGGCGTCCACGGTTGCATCCATTGTCTCCACGCTGGAGGAGTACGGCGCTATGGCGTATACCACAGTAGTAGCGGCGACGGCCAGCGAGCTGGCTCCTTTGCAGTATATTGCCCCCTATGCGGGCTGCGCCATCGGCGAGGAGTGGATGGAAAACGGCGGCGATGTGCTTGTAATTTATGACGATTTGAGCAAGCACGCCACGGCGTACCGCACGCTTTCCCTGCTGCTCAAGCGTCCTCCCGGACGTGAGGCATACCCTGGCGACGTGTTTTATCTGCACTCAAGGCTTCTTGAGCGCGCGGCCAGAATGAGCGACGAGTACGGCGGAGGATCCTTAACTGCGCTTCCGATTATTGAAACGCAGGCGGGCGACGTATCCGCGTATATTCCTACCAACGTTATTTCCATCACGGACGGCCAGATTTATCTGGAAACGGAAATGTTCAATTCAGGTTTCCGTCCTGCCGTAAACGCAGGCTTGTCCGTATCCCGTGTAGGCGGCGCGGCGCAGATTAAGGCCATGAAAAAGATTGCCGCTCCTATCCGTGTGGAGCTGGCGCAGTACAGAGAGCTGGCGGCTTTCTCCCAGTTCGGCTCGGAGCTTGACGCCGACACCAAGGAAAAGCTGGCGCAGGGCGAGAGAATTAAGGAAATTTTAAAGCAGCCTCAGTATAAGCCTATGCCGGTTCAGTATCAGGTTATCATTATTTACGTGGCGACCAATAAGTATCTGCTCGACGTGCCCACGGAGGACATCACGAGATTTGAGACGGAGTTCTTTGAATTTTTGGATACAAAATATCCCGAAGTTCCTAGTTCCATCGCGGAGAGCAAGGTCATTTCCGAGGAAACGGAAAGCACGTTAAAGAAAGCGATAGAAGAGTTCAAAGCGGCGTTTTTAAAGTAAAAGCGGGAATGGAGGATTATTATGGCTTCAATGCGAGACATAAAAAGGCGTAGGGGCAGTATTCAAAGTACCCAGCAGATTACCAAGGCCATGAAGCTTGTTTCCACCGTTAAGCTGCAGAGAGCAAAGCAAAATGCGGAAAAGTCAAGGGATTATTTTCACTGTATGTATGAGACAGTGTGTTCTATCCTTAAAAAGACGGAAAATCTGGATCATAAATATTTGAAATCCGGAGAAACGGGAAAGAAAGCGGTCATTGTAATCACCTCCAACAGAGGATTGGCGGGCGGCTACAACTCCAACGTTGTCAAGCTGATTACCAGAGGCGAGCTAGCGGAGGAGGACTTGGCGATTTACGCGGTGGGCAAGAAGGGCCGCGACGCATTGCAGAGAAAGTATGAGGTTAGGGGCGATTACTCGGATGTAATTGAGGAACCGGCCTATGTGGACGCAATGGCAATCTGCAAGGAAGTGCTAGAGGGCTTTTCCAAGGGGGAAATCAGCGAGATTTACCTTGCCTATACCGCCTTCAAAAATACGGTTTCCCATATCCCGACGCTGTTAAAGCTTCTTCCTGTGGACGTAAACGGACAGGAAGCTTTTGGAGAAGAGGAAAGCGGAGAGCAGACGGAAGGAAGCAGGGCGCTTATGAATTTTGAACCTGAGGACGAGGAAGCTTTAAATCTGCTTGTGCCTAAGTATATAACCAGCCTGATTTACGGCGGTATGATTGAGGCGGTAGCCAGTGAAAACGGCGCGAGGATGCAGGCCATGGATTCGGCTACCAGCAATGCGGAGGAAATGATAGACAACTTAACGCTCCTGTACAACAGGGCGCGTCAGGGCTCCATTACGCAGGAATTGACAGAAATTATTGCCGGCGCAAACGCTATTTCATAGAAAGAGCGGCGGTATTTGAGGAAAATAATGACCCGGCGTTTGCCGGGCCGGAATGGAGGAAAAATGGCAGATATAAATACGGGCAAGAGCGGCGCTTCGGGCGCGGATACTTGTTCGGGAAAAATTACACAGATTATCAGCGCTGTTCTGGATATTAAATTCACAGACGGCAGACTGCCGGAAATCAACGAAGCAATTAAGATTCCTTTGAAAGACGGGGGAGAGCTTGTGGTTGAGGTAGCGCAGCATCTGGGTGATGATACGGTCAGATGTATTGCCATGGGTTCTACCGACGGATTAGTGAGGGGAATGGAAGCAATTGCAACGGGGGCGCCTATCAGCGTGCCGGTGGGTGAAAATACCCTTGGGCGTATGTTTAACGTTCTCGGCAACCCTATTGACAATAAACCGGCTCCAGAAAATGTGACCTACGAGCCCATACACAGGCCCGCGCCTGAATTTGTGGATCAGTCCACCCAGCAGGAGCTTTTGGAGACGGGAATTAAGGTAGTAGACCTTTTGTGCCCGTATCAGAAGGGCGGTAAGATTGGCCTGTTCGGCGGCGCCGGCGTTGGCAAGACGGTGCTGATTCAGGAGTTAATCAGAAACATTGCTACAGAGCACGGCGGATATTCCGTGTTCACCGGCGTTGGGGAGAGAACCAGAGAGGGAAACGACCTGTACTATGAAATGAAGGAGTCGGGCGTTATCGATAAGACTACCATGGTGTTCGGACAGATGAACGAGCCCCCCGGAGCAAGAATGAGGGTAGGCCTTTCGGGACTTACCATGGCGGAATATTTCCGCGACAAGGGCGGCAAGGACGTGCTGCTTTTCATCGACAATATTTTCCGTTTCACGCAGGCAGGATCGGAGGTTTCCGCTTTGCTGGGACGTATGCCCTCCGCGGTAGGTTATCAGCCTACGCTGCAGACGGAGATGGGCGCTCTTCAGGAGCGTATCACTTCCACAAAGAACGGTTCCATCACTTCCGTACAGGCGGTATATGTGCCTGCGGACGACTTGACGGACCCCGCTCCCGCCACAACCTTCGCCCATTTGGATGCGACTACGGTTTTGTCAAGGTCAATTGTGGAGCTGGGCATTTACCCTGCGGTTGACCCCTTGGAGTCCACTTCCAGAATTTTGGATCCCAGAATTCTCGGCGAGGAGCATTATCAGGTAGCGCGAGGAGTGCAGGAAATTCTGCAGAGATATAAGGAGCTGCAGGATATCATTGCGATTCTTGGTATGGACGAATTGTCGGAGAGCGATAAGCTGGTGGTTTCCCGTGCAAGGAAGGTGCAGAGATTCCTGTCGCAGCCTTTCTTCGTGGCAGGACAGTTTACCGGACTTCCCGGCAAGTATGTGCCTATTACTGAGACGGTGCGCGGATTCAAGGAGATTCTTGAAGGGAAGCATGACGATATACCTGAGAGCTACTTCTTAAACGCCGGAGGCATTGACGACGTACTTGCCCGCATGAAATAATCACGGGGAGGAAGCAGATGGCAGACAATAATTTATTTACACTTAGAATTATCACTCCCGACCGTGTGTTTTACGAGGGGCAGGCTTCCATGGTAGAGTTTAACACTACCGAGGGGGAAATCGGCATCTACAAAAAGCACATTCCTATGACTGTGATTATAAGTCCGGGAATTCTCACCATCACAGAGGAGGGAGAGACGAAGGAAGCCGCTTTACACGCGGGATTTGCAGAAATCCTTGAGGATAAAGTGGTGATTCTGGCAGAGGTGATTGAGTGGCCCAGCGAGATTGACTTGGAGCGGGCGGAAGCTGCCAGAGCGCGTGCGGAGGAACGGCTGCGTACCAAGACGCCGGAGACGGATGTTTTGCGGGCGGAGACGGCGCTGCAGAGAGCGTTGGCGCGTATCCATATGCTGAAATAAACAAAACAAATGATGAGAGGGGCAGGGTAAAGACTGCTCCTCTTTAACGTTTGCGGCGGGAAATGCATATGATAGCTGTAAAGAAAAAAGGAAATTATCCATATGCAGGAGCGTAAAATTTTACCCTTTTACATGACTTATCCGCTGCCCATGTATTATCAGGACGAGGATACCGTTGTCAGGGATTTAGAGTATCTGCAGCAGATGTATCCGGCGGATGCGAAGCGTTATCAAAAAATAATCGCCGGGATTTTGGATACGCTGGATTACGACGGCAGCATGATTTATGACGAGTACCCGGATAAATGGCAGCTTTACAAATTATCCATGGATATAGCGGACAGAATCAAGAGGGAGGAAATCAAAAACAACCCGGACGCCATATTCCCGGAGGAAAAATGGAAGTGGCTGGGGGATTTGGTACAAATACTTTTGTGTTATGAGATTTACCGGCGGCGGCATAACAGCAGGAGAGGGGTTCTGCGTTTTTAAGAGGCGGGGCCGCTTATGCCAGCCCGTATATTTAGAAATTTTTCGGTTGTGGTTTAGGGAAGAAATAAGTAAAATAGATGTGTGGGAAGCGTCCTAAAGCTTTTCCTTGCGGCGTTTCCCGCGCCGATTGTCGGATTGTTAAAATTATCACAAATATACATAGGAAAGAAGCAGGCGCGGCGTGGGCCTGATAAGATAGATGGGAGCAGTATGAAAAGAACGGTGATTAAGAGCGCCATCGTGATTTGCGTTTTTTTGATGGCGCTGCTTGTGGCAAATAAAGTGATGAATCAGGGAAATGTGGACATGACCGTGGAGATGGGGGAGGCGACGATCCCCGTAATTTCCGTGCGGTACGGGGGCTTTCACATCAATGAAATGCACGGATATTTGGAGGATATGGAGGTCAGCCAATTGCGGGAGAGCATTACGCCCCTTGCCGCGGGCAGGAAAATCACTTTGGAAATCGATACCTATGGACAGACGGTAGAGGGAATTTCCTTCGAGGTGAGGAGCCCGGACGGCGGGCGGCTGATTGAAAATACGCAGGTGGAGGACTACGAGCAGGCCGGGGATAAAATTACGGCTTCTTTCAGTCTTAAGGATTTGATTGAGCAGAAGCAGGAATATCTGTTAGTAATTTCGCTGCGGGCCGGGGATGGGAACGAAATAAAGTACTATACAAGGGTGGTGAGCGCCGAGGAATTTTTTGCCGGTGAAAAGCTGGCCTTTGTGAGCGATTTTTCTAAAAAGACCTTCGATAAGGAAGCGGCAAAGTCCTTGACCATTTATATGGAATCCAATGCGGAGGGGGACAACACTACCTATGGGCGGGTGGATATCCACAGCAGCTTCCGGCAGGTGACATGGGGAGATTTGAGGGTAGAGCAGGAGACGCAGCCTTTAATTACCGTCAAGGAGCTTGCAAGCCAGACGGGCAGTTTTTTGATGGAGTACTATGTTTCTTTGATGGAAGGAATGAAAAAAAATTATTATAAGGTAAAGGAATTTTACCGCATAAGGTACACGGAGGATAGGATTTACCTTTTGGACTACGAGAGAACCATGGACCAGATTTTCAGGCCGGAGAGCGACGCTTACGCCAACAATAAGATTATGCTTGGCATTGTCAGCGGGGACATTCCGCTAACGGAAAGCGAGGACGGGAACAATTTGGCTTTTGTGGCGGGAAACCGGCTTTACAGCTACAATGTGACGGACAATAAGATGGCGCTTTTGTTCGGCTTTTATAATGAGGAAAATCAGGACAGGCGGGACTTGTACGACGCCAACGACATTAAGATACTGAATGTGGACGAGGGGGGGAACGTTACCTTCCTTGTGTATGGGTATATGAACAGGGGACGCCATGAGGGCAGGGTAGGCGTCTCGCTGTATTACTACGACTGCACGGTGAACACGGTGGAGGAGCTGGTTTATATTCCCTGCGGGGAGTCCCAGTATCTCTTGATGAAGGAAGTGGACAATCTGTCCTATTTAAACAGGAACAATATGCTTTACCTAAAATGGCGGGATAGGATTTACGGAATCAACATCACGGACCGAACCTGCGAGGTAGTGGTGGAGGCTTTGGCCGAGGAAAGCTACAAGGTGTCGGACAGCAACAAGATGGCCGTGTGGCAGAAGGACGGAAGCGGGCATCAGAGCCGTGAGCTGGTTTTGATGAACTTAACCACCGGACAGCAGAAGAGCATTAGGGCCGGGGCCGGGGAAGTAGTTGTGCCCGTGGGCTTTATGGGGGAGGATTTGATTTACGGCATTGCAAGGGAAAGCGATATCGTCAGGGACTACACGGGAAATACCGTCGTGCCCATGTACTGCGTTAAAATTGAAAACGAGACGGAGGAAGTGCTGATGGTTTACCGGCAGGAAAACGTCTATGTGACGGAAGGAAGGGTTGTCGGGAACCAGATTAATCTGTCCAGAGTGGAGAAAACCGAGGACGGCTCTTACGTGGAAATCAGGGACGACCAGATTATGAACGCGGAGACGGAGGAGGAAAGCAAAAATTCTATTGAGACGGCTATCACTGAAAACTATGAAAAGCTGACGCAGATTGCGCTGCGGGGAACCATAGACAAGAGCTCTATGAAGCACCTTACCCCCAGAGAAGTATTGTTCGAGGGAGGAAGGAGCATCGACCTTGCCGCCGATAGGGAGCAGGCGGACAGATATTACGTCTACGGGAAAACCGGGATTGAAAGTATCCACACCAGCGAGGGGCGGGCGGTAAATCAGGCGGAATCCATCTCTGGGGTGGTTCTCAACGAGGACGGCTATTATGTGTGGATGAGAGGAAATAGGAGCCTGCGGAACCAGATTATGGCCATACAGGGCGGCGGGGCCACGGAGGAAAAAAGCTCGCTGGCGGTTTGTCTGGATACCATGCTGGAATTCGAGGGGGTTATCAGGAACGCGGAATACATGCTGAAAAGAGGGGAGTCGGTTCTCGGTATATTGGAGGACAACCTGCCCGGCGCGGAGGTGCTTGACCTTACCGGCTGTTCCTTAGATTCCGTGCTTTACTATGTGAATCAGGATATCCCCGTTCTGGCAATGCTGGAGGACGGCTCCGCGGTGCTGGTTATCGGCTTCAATGAATTAAATACCGTTGTGATGAATCCCGAAGCGGAGGACGGAAATTTTGTGTACAAGGTGGGTATGAACGATTCCAGAGAGTGGTTCGAGCAAAACGGGAACTGCTTCATCACTTATATAAGAAGCGAGAGGTAGGATTCCAGTATCGCTCACCTGCGCAACCGATAGTTGCCCCCTATTTCAAACCAAAGTTGGTAGTGCAACCGAGGGAAATACAATATAATTTGTTCATAAAAAGCCGCAGGGCGGAAATGAGGAAAGATATGAATATTGAGATTGCAAACCGACTTGTAAATTTAAGAAAAAGCAACAATCTTTCGCAGGAGGCGCTGGCCGAAAAGCTTGGAATCAGCAGGCAGGCGGTGAGCAAGTGGGAGAGGGCGGAGGCGTCGCCGGACACGGACAATTTGATTCTGTTGGCGCGGCTGTACCATATTTCATTGGATGAGCTCTTACGGACCGAGGACGAGATACCCATGCCGGAGGCGGAAGCAGTTGGAGATAGGGCGCGTGAGTTTGGGAAAGAAGAGATTGGCGGGAGCGGGGAGGGAAGCGGCAGCTTTTTTATTCCTATGACGTTTATCATTATCATTGTTTACTTTATTATCGGCACGCTTGGGGCGTGGCATCCGGGGTGGATTTTGTTCCTGCTGATTCCTCTATGGAATTCCTTGGTGAGCGCGATTCGGCATGAAAACGCAAATTATTTTGCTTATCCGATACTTGCGACGGTTATTTATCTCTGCGGCGGATTTTTTTGGTCCATGTGGCATCCGGGATGGATTATTTTTCTCACCATTCCCCTTTACTATTCGGTGATTTCCTATGCCCGCTATACAAAAGGAAAGAAAAGCAGAAGCAATTTCTTTGATTACGGCGAAGGGCGGGATGTGAAATGAAAAATAATAAACATGCGTTTATGATTGCCGCCGCCGCAATGCTTTTGGCGATTGGCGTTATCAGTCTTATGAGTATAGTGAAGGCCCGCCGGGACGGGTACTATGGAGGGTCTTTTGCCTTTTCTTTAGGCGGGGTAGCGAAGCTTCGGAATACGATAGAAATTCCTTTGGAAAAGGCGGAGTATTTGAAGCTGGAATATAATAGTAAAAATATAAAAGTTTATCCAGCCAAGGACGGGCAGATTACCGTTAAGGAATATCTGTACAGCAGGAAAAAGAAAGCTTTAGCCGAGGTTTCTTATAGTGATAAAGGCGAGGCTCTTGTGCGGGGAGGCGAAAGCCGGAGCCTTGTGCTGTTTGGATTTTTTGTGGGAGAAGGGGAAAGGATAGAAGTCTATATTCCCGAAAAAAGCCTTGCGGCATTGTCCCTCCAAACCGGCAGCGGAAACATTACGCTTAGCGCGGACTGCGCAAGGCAGGAGGGGCTTTTGGAGGTGAAAGCCGGAAGCGGAAATGTGGAGATTGAAAACGCGGAGGCGAAAGAAATTTCTTTAGAGACAAACAGCGGAAATATTAAGGCGCAGGAATTAACGGGGGAAAGTATCCGGTTTCAGGCAGGAAGCGGCAATGTCAGAGGGGAAGGAATTGCAGGGACAATTTATGCCGATACGGGAAGCGGAAACATCAGGCTGGAAAAGCTTTCAGGCGGAGGAAAAGTCAGCGCGGGAAGCGGGAACGTGACGCTGGAAGCGGAGAGCTTGTCCGGGGATATGGAATGTGAGACCGGCAGCGGAAATATAAAGCTGGAGCTGCCCAAGGAGCCGGGCTTTTATTTTGAGGGCGGGACCGGGAGCGGAAACATCGACACCAATTTTGACGAAAGCCTTTCCTATAATAAAAAGGGGAAAAACGCCGGCGGGAACGTTGGGGAAAGTCCGGCGGCGAAGGTTACGGCGCGGACTGGAAGCGGGAATATTGACCTTGCCGCTTTTTGAATTCAGTTTTCTACTGAAAATAAGGTGCTGCGGTATTTGTTTAGCACTGTCAAAAGCAGCATACCCAGCGCGCCGCAGGAAATAATTTCTCCGACGCCCACCGTGATAAAGGAAAGCCAAAGGGGCCGAATCCCGTAGGCGTATAGGAGAACAAAGGGCACAATAATTGTGTTGGCGGCGATGGGAGGAATCGGCGCCAGCCATTTGTTTTTGCGCAGCATATAGGTGAGAACGGATCCAATTAAGGTGGCGATGCTCCCGAAAATAATATCCGGCAGGGCGCAGCCCGTTAAAATATTGGATAAAAGGCATCCGATAAACAGTCCGGGGATAGCAGCCGGAGTAAAATAGGGGAGAATCGTGAGGGCTTCCGAGAAGCGGACTTGAATTGCCTGACTGGCAAGTCCCATTGCGTTGGCAATGTAGGTGAGTACGACGTAAAGCGCCGCAATCATTGCCGCCTGTACAAGCAGCATGGTGCGATTTGATTTTTTCATTTTTCATTACGGGCAGATGCATGACACGTCTGCCGCTCTCCTGTAGTATTTTTTTAATGAGTGGAAGGTTGCGAACACTCAGCTTTTTTCACACGGACAAAGTATGATTTTCCTAAAAAATGTCCGGGGAATTGTCAGCTTTTTCAGTATAGCACGGAAAGAAGAATTGTCAAGAGGCGCGCGGCATGGTACATTAATAATATGCATGTTACGTTAGTTGCAGGGCTTTACGAAAATGGGAGGGTTGATGATTTATGTATCAGGACAATAAAATTTGGATTGGAAAATCGGGCGAAGAGAAAATTTATATTTACCCCCGAATGGCAAACCGCCACGGCATGATTGCCGGGGCCACGGGAACGGGAAAAACGGTTACTTTAAAGGTGCTGGCGGAATCCTTTAGCGGATGCGGCGTCCCTGTTTTTTTGGCGGACGTCAAAGGCGATTTAGCCGGAATGTGCAAAGCGGGGGAGGAAAGCGAGAGCCTTAAAAAACGGATAGACGGGTTAGAGCTCATGAAGGAGGGCTTTGATTTTTGTTCTTTTCCCACAACTTTTTGGGATATTTATGGTGAAAAGGGCCTGCCCCTTCGGACGACGATTTCGGAGATGGGACCGCTTCTGCTTGGCAGAATTTTGGAGCTGAATGAGACGCAGTCGGATATTTTAACGGTGATATTTAAGATAGCGGACGACGAAAACCTGCTTCTTTTGGACACCAAGGATTTGCGTTCCATGATACAGTACGTGAGTGAAAACGCCAAGGAGTACAGCGTGAGATACGGCAACCTTGCAAAGCAAAGTTTGGGCGCAATCATGCGGGCCGTGATAGCCTTGGAAGCGGAGGGCGGGGAGGAATTTTTTGGGGAACCGGCCTTAAATATCGCGGATTGGATTTGCAGGGACTGCGACGGGAAGGGTGCAATTCAGGTGCTGGACTGCCAAAAGCTGATTCAAAATCCTATGATGTATTCCACCTTCCTGCTTTGGATGATGTCGGAGCTTTTTGAGAGCCTGCCGGAAGTGGGGGATGGGGAAAAGCCCAAGATGGTATTTTTCTTCGATGAGGCGCATCTTTTGTTTGACTCCGCATCAAAATCCCTGCTGGGAAAAATAGAGCAGGTGGTGAAGCTGATTCGCTCCAAGGGAGTGGGAATTTATTTTATTACCCAAAATCCAAGGGATATTCCCGACGGCGTGCTGGGGCAGCTTGGAAATAAAATTCAGCACGCGCTTCACGCTTACACGCCTGCGGAGCAGAAGGCCGTAAAGGCGGCGGCGTTATCCTTTAGGGAAAACCCTGAATTTGACACCTGCGACGCGTTGACCTCCCTTGGAATCGGGGAAGCGTTGGTGTCCGTGCTGGACGAAAAGGGCGTTCCAACGATAGTGAAGCGGTGCAATATCCTGCCGCCCCAAAGCCAGATGGGGGCCTTGGAGGAAGAGGTAAGAAGGAGCCAGATTACGGGGAATCTTCTTTACAGCAAGTATTTTCAAATGGTCGATAGGGAATCGGCCTATGAAATTCTGGAAAAGAAAGTGACGGAGCAGAGAGAAAGCGCGGAGAAGGCGGCGCGGGAGCGGGAGGCTGCTGCCGCGGAAAAACAGCGGGAGAAAGAAGCGGCTGCCGCGGAAAGGCAGAGGGAAAAGGAGGCTGCCGCCGCGGAAAAACAGCGGCTGAAGGAAGAAGAAGCCGCCAGAAAGGCCGCGGAGAAAAAAGCCGCCGAGAAGGAAAGAAAAGTTAAGTCCACCGTAAAGAAAGCGGCGGGCTCCGCCGCCGGAACTATCGGCCGGGAGGTCGGCAACAGCATCGGCAAATCCTTGGGAGGGAGCTTTGGCAAAAAGGTTGGCGGAAACGTGGGGGCGTCTCTGGGAAGAGGGATTTTGAGTACGTTGTTTAAGGGGTAGAGAGAGTGAGGACTATGTAAATTTACTGAATGGGTAATCGCAGGCATATCCCCTCTAAACGCTTCATACAATGTAAAAAAGTGTTTTGAGGGGATTTCCTTTGAAAGATTATATCGAGGAGCGCGCAATCGATATTGCCAACTATATCATTGACAATAATGCCACAGTGAGGCAGACGGCAAAGACGTTTGGGATTTCTAAGTCAACGGTACATATGGAAGTAACAAAATAGAACGGTCAATATGGACAATAGAATAAAAGCAGATATCATATTTTACATGAGGGTTACTGAAAATGAAAGAAATAGCCATTTCTCGCTTGAAAAGGCTATTTCTTTCATTAATATAAGAGAACTTTCTTATAATATTTTCAATTCTTTCAACAAAGCCACACAGTCAATCATAGCCTGTTTATACATCTTCTCAATATATATTGTGTATAAATCTCCATTTTCTTTAATTAATCTTTTAACCATTTGAATCTGTTCTTCCGGCAGATTTAGCTTTCTGATATCTTCCTGTAGTTCAATAATATTATTTGTAAGTTCTTTGTATTCTTTGCTTTGCAAAATTTGGCTTTCGTAATGAGTGCTTGCGTATTCCGCAATAATCTCCATGATATTACTTTTCATTTCCATAGTAATCCACCTCTTTCATACGTTAATTTTAAAATGTAATTTTATTTATATTATAAAGATAATATATTTCTAATATATTAACATAATATATCACATATTACAATTAAAATGTAAGAGGTGATACATCATGTTCAAATTGAAAAAGGATTATATAGAATACGAGAATAAATCTCTCCGACTACCCAAAGATTTAATAATTCAAGTTCAACAGCTTGCGGACGAAAATAATCTTTCATTCAATCGGGTAGTAATCCAATGTATTGAATATGCTTTGCAGAATATTGAAGAAAACGGCTGAAAATTTCGTAACAATAGTTTTGGAATATACGTTGCACATTTAAAATATAATATATTTCTAATATGTTTTTAATATATAATAGGCATAATTTAAGGGATATAATTGAAGTATAAAAAATAATGTTTTGTAAGTAAATTTTGATTATTAAATTTGTATTGGCGACTCAAATTTTATGACCTAAAAGAGAGGCGTTGTTGCTATCATGTTTAGATTAAAGAAGAATTATCTGGAATATGAGATTAAATCACTCCGTTTGCCCAAAGATTTAATCGAACAGGCACAGCAGCTTGCCAATGAAAACAATATGTCATTTAATAAAGTAGTGATTCATTGTATTGAATATGCGCTGGAGAATATAGAAAAAACTGATTAAAGTTCCTGCTTGTGGCATTAGGGCAGGGACTTTTGTTTTTCATTTGCATTTTAGGCTCAAAATAGCATGAAAAACGGGTTTTTTAGAAAAAAATGCAGTCGGTTTGATAAAAATAAGTGAAAAATAAGCGGACGGTCTGAAAGCAAATCCCGTAATCTTAAA
>JAMPGS010000005.1 GCA_023663815.1 Clostridium sp. | reverse complement strand
AGTATCCACGTGGTCGCCGGTTATCATTACCGTGTCCACGTGAGCGCTCTGAAAGCTTAAAACCGCTCCCTTTGCCTCCTCTCTTGGAGGGTCAATCATGCCCACAAGGCCGAGGAACACCATATTTTTTTCGTCCTTCAAATCGCCCTTACGCTTTGCCGCCACGGCCAACACCCGGTAGGCCCTGCCCGCCATCTCCGCTACGGCCTCCTTCGCCTCCTTTTTTGCCTTGGAGGAAAAAGCTACTTCTCTGCCATGCATAAAAGCGTGGGAGCACAGAGCAATCATCTCGTCCGCCGCGCCCTTGATATAGGCCGTTTTTTCCGTCCCGCCTCTGCCCTTATGCACCGTCGTCATGCGCTTTCTGTCCGAATCAAAAGCCCGCTCGTCAATCCGGGGCATTTCCGCCTCCAACGCCTTTTTATCAAATCCGTGCGCTTTTGCCAAATCAAGCAGGGCAAGCTCGGTGGGGTCGCCCAGCCTGTTTCCCTCAATCATGGCGTCGTTGCACAAGGTGCAGGCTTCCAGAAAAAGGAGATTTTTTTCCGAATCCAACTCTTTTTCCTCCACCATATGCCCGTCCACATAGCACTCCTTCACCGTCATTCGGTTTTGGGTCAAGGTGCCCGTCTTGTCCGAGCACACCGTGTTTACCGCGCCAAGGGTTTCCACAGAAGGGAGCCGCCGCACAATCGTTCCTACCTTTACCATTCTGGAAACGCTCAGGGCCAGCACAATGGTAACAATCGCCGCAAGCCCTTCCGGCACAGCCGCCACCGCAAGAGAAATTGCGGTAAGAAGCATGTCCCCCACGTCCCGCTTCTGCAGCACCGCCACCAGAAACATAAAGGCGCACACCCCCACCGCAAGAATACTGAGCAGCTTCCCTAAGTCGGCCAGCCGCCTTTGAAGAGGCGTCATCTCATTTCCGCCCGTGTCAATCAGCCCTGCAATTTTCCCAATCTCAGTGGACATGCCCGTATCCGTCACAATCCCCACGCCCCGGCCATAGGTCGCTGTGGTTGACATATAGGCCATGTTTATCCTGTCGCCAATTCCTTTTTCTCCGGGAGGTAATTTCTCCGAGGTCTTGTCCACCGGGACGGATTCACCCGTAAGGGCTGCCTCCTCGATTTTTAAGTTTGCCGTCTCAAGAAGCCGCAAATCCGCCGGTACCTGCCGCCCGGCTTCCAAAAAAACAATATCCCCCGGCACAAGCTGGGAACTTGCAATCTCGTACTCCCTGCCTTCCCGCAGCACAAGGGCCTTGGGGCTGGAAAGCTGCTGCAAGGTTTCAATTGCTCTGCGGGCCTTGTCCTCCTGCACCACGCCGACAATGGAATTCAGCAAAATTACCGCGCCAATAATTGCCGCATCGCCCGCTTCCCCAAGAAAAAGGGAAATGGCAATGGCCGCCATTAAAATATAAATAAGGGGGTCGCACAACTGTTCCATAAACAGCGCCAAAACCCCTTTTTTCTTTTGTTCTTCCAGCTTATTGGGTCCGTACTCGTCCAGCCTTTTTTTAGCCGCCGCCTCGGAAAGTCCTCTTTCCCTGCTGCTCTCAAGCTGTTTTATCACCTCTGCCGCGTTTCGCTCTGCATACATAATAAATCCCTCCTGCTCTTATGATTTTATATGCAAAGAGCGGAGGGATTATGCTTGATACTTAATTTCCAAGAGCCGGTGTGTAGTTGTCAACGTAGCTGTAATTACATCTCACACAGGTATAAACGGTGTAACCCTGCGTTGCCTTTGTGGCCGGTATGATTGTCGCCCGATAGGTGTGGCTGTTTAAGTCGCGCTCTATGGACTCCGCATAACTGCTGCCGCAGCTGCAGATAAAGGAACGGATTCCCTCCTGCGTGCAAGTCGCCTGCTTTAAAATATAGGACTGATACTCATGGGAATGAGCTGAAGCCGACGGCGATGCGCTGCTATCTGCCGAGGAGTTCTGCGTACTGTTTCCCGATGCGGAGGGCGCTGCCGAAGCCGTCGTATTCTGAGTATTTCCCGACGCGCTTGCCGCCGCTGTTGCCGTCACCTTATTAACCGGCCTTGAATCCAAAAGAACGCCGCACACGCTGCAGGTTCTCTGCTCCGTTCCCATCTTCGTGGTAGTGGGCTCTGCCGCCACCTCCCAATCTGTAGCCACATGCCCCAAAGCAGGTATCATTTCCGTATAAAAATCCCCGCACTCGCAGGTGTATTTTCGAAGTCCTGCAAGGGTACAGCTCGGCTCCCGCTCAGTGCTCGCCGCATACTGATGTACATGTGGGCCGCTCGATTCATCATCCGCCCCCGGCGACGCGCTTGCACTGGCGCTGGGGTCTATGTAAGATATACTTTCCTGCGCCACAATCTCGTCGCAGTAAATACATTTCTTTACCCGGATTCCGTCAGCTCCTGCCGTGGCCTTTCTGGAAATTTCCCAATCGCCCGCCACATGGCCCGTGGACATCACATCGACATAGTAAGTGTCCCCACATTCCTCGCAGGTATATTTAAGCCGCCCCGCCCGATAGCAGGTTGCCTTTGTTTCAACGCTTTCCTCATAATCATGAACATGATTTTCCAAATTCGTCACTCTACCCGGCGTGGCCGCCGCCAGCGGAACAGGTGAAGCTGCTCCGTCCGCTTCCCCCTCAGGAATCATCGTCGGAACCGGCTCCGCCGATACGTCCTCGACGTCCGCTTCCCCACGCGCCTCCTCCGTATTTTGAGTTGTCTCATCGTCATCGCCCGGATGAACCATAGAATATCCGAGAATCCCTACCGTTGCAAGACATGCAATAACCGCTACCACGGCAAGAATACCGGTCAATGCTTTTACAATTGTATTCATTTCTTATCTCCAAAACCATATTCTAAAAATAATTTTTACAGCTTCCGCTCTTCTTAGTATATATTTTTTGGCGATATTTGTAAACACTCAAAGGCTTACAATTTTTGCCGGAAAATTTCCCTGAGAATAATAACATCCCTATTCTCCATACAATAATATCTCCGTTCCAGCTATTTCTTTTCTAAACTCCTCTTTAATTCCCGTTGTAGTAATTAAATCAACCGAAATATTTAATGCTTCCTGAACCTTCTGACGCATCCCGGAAAGCTTAAGCAAAGACATCGGCTTTCCTTTTTCTATCAACAAATCTACATCGCTTTCTTCATTTGCCGTACCTTTTGCATATGAACCAAACAAATATAATCTTTTCACCCCATAAAAACGCGCTATCGGCACGACACTCTTTTGAATTTCATTGATATCTGGCACACCCATCACCTTCGCAATTATTTTAAAAAATTTGTTACAAAAATTTTCCTTTAGAATATTTCTTTAAAAATGCTTGAAACAAAACTATGATAATGCTATCATACTCTTACAAAAAGGAAAGCACCTCTCCAAAGTGGATGCCCCTACATGAATGGATTGTCCTTACGGACAAAGCCTCTCTTGTGGACCAGACAAGGGAGGCTTATTTTTTATGCTTATTCCTCTTTTTATCGAGAAAGGCAAGCAACGCGATAACAAAACTACCAAAGGCAATCAACAAAGCCAATATGCCAATGAAAATCGAAATGATTTCAAAAGCTGTCATAAGCGTCACCTCCTTTCTATGTACTCCGGCGAACCGGGATAAACTAGGAGGCTGCCCACCTTGTCATAGGTACTTTCCGTGAAAAAATTTTAACATGATATTTCATGCTATGCAATAATATTTTCAACGGTTTTAAAATTGAATTGTGCTCCAATATCCTCCTATCTTTACCTTTCCACAACCTAGCTATCCCCCTACATCAATATATTCCCCTCCTTATCCGCTTCCTTCGGCAAGGCAACCATCAAATCAATCAGCGTCATTGCAAAGGGAAAGCCTGTCCAGAAAAGCGCTAGATACAAAATCGCCGTGGGATACTGCTTCGCATAAAAGCGATGCCCTCCCATCCAGCCGGTAAAAACTGCCAGAAGCAAATATTTTTTCCGGCTCACGGAGTGAAGCTCCCGCGCTTCCCGCTTGTCAAAGAAATTGGAGATTGCTCTGGAAACCTTCCCTTCCTTTACCTCCACGCCGTATTTTTGTCTGGTTTCGTCCAGCTCCTTCTGCAATTCAAGATACTCTTTAAAATTTACTTTTTCATCCTTCTTTGCGCCGGGTTTTGATTTCATATCTTATTCTTTCCTCCAACTATTAAAGCTTTTTATTTTCTACTTAACATTCCCGCTCCTAGCAGCAAGCTGCCGAGTACATGGGCATATGCTTCCCTCTTGGACGGCTTCTTTTCTTTCGCAAAAAGCGCCGGAAAAACTCCGGCGCTTTTAATTATGATAATTTCTGTTTCGGATTCTCTCTTATCATATACGTTTACAACCGTATTTATGTATAAACTGTATAAACCATATTTACCCGTAAACTATAATTATCCTTCCTGCATAGCCTTTGCTTTGATTGCCGCGATTTCTCCCTGAATCTCTTCCATCTTCTCTTTCGTAAGCGGATAGAACTTCAGAGCGATAACATTGCACAGACAGCCCAGAATAATCATGCCGTACATAAGGAACACGCCTACATAATGTAAGGAGGTGCTGTACGGTGACGTTGCATCGGGAAGCGCTTCCTTAAATCCGATTGCGGAGAACATCAAACCTGCAATCATGGGAGCCAGAGAGGAAATAATCTTATCAACAAAGCTGAACAGCGTTCCCATCATACCGGGCACATACTTACCGGTACGGTATACTTCGTAGTCCGCGCAGTCCGCCGTCATCGGAATAACGATGTTTCCGGCAACGCCTTGGAAGCCGCCCATAAGGACTGTCAGCACGATGTAAGCAATGGTAAAGAAGCCAAACGCAAGGCCGCCGTTTCCATTGTCCATACTTGTGGGATCGCCCACCAGCCAGAGAACCGACAGCAGCGCGCAGATAATAATTTCACCCCAGGAACCAATCAGCATAGCTTTCCTCTGTCCAAGAGTGGTTGCAAGACCGCCAACACCAAGAATCAGCAGGATAGTTGTGGGAACGGATGTAAATCCGCTTAAGATTCCGTAAAGGGCAAAGTTACCGGCAACAACGCCGAACATAACCGCCGTAACGGCGCTTGTTCTTGCGGAGGACGCAAGCTTATCGGTAGATGCGGATACAACCAGCATCTGGATAGCGCGGTTCCCTTTTAAGGTATCCCAGTAATCCTTCAGTCCAACCTTAACCGGCTTACCTGTTCCAAAGAACTCGCTTCTATCCTTAGGCGCAATGGAGTAAACCGCAATTGCCGTACAGATTGCGCTGGCGATGGCTGTAAATACCCAGAAGTCATGGAAGAAGCCTGCCTCATAGAAAGAGCCGCCGTACTTTGCGCTAATCTGCGCAACCAAAATTGCAAGGCCGGTAAAAATAACGGTATTGTAAACGCCGTCAAAAATTGTAAACAGAGGCCTCTGCTTCGGATCGTTGGTTAAACAGCTCTGCGCCGACTTGGTAACAACGCACTGGAAAGTGTAGCCAATATAATAAATCATTGAGAAAATGATGAAGAATACAAAACGCAAAGTTGTATTCTCAGGCAGTTTATGGGTTACATGGAACAAAATAAAACTGGATACGCACAGAATTGCCTGCCCGATTACCATAAACGGACGGTTCTTACCGAATTTGCCGTTGGTCTTATCAACAACGAATCCGATGAAAGGGTCTGTCACGCCGTCCCACAGACGCATAATCATGGAAAAGCTGGATGCAAGCACTACCGCTATTCCAACGAATCCGGTCAAGTAGTAAGCAACATATCCCATAAAGAACAGATACAGGTTTGTTGCCGAGTTGTTCAGCGCAAACCCACCGATTCGCCACAACGGAACGCGGTGGATACCGTTTTCGCCGTAATACTTTGAAGTATCAGTTTTCATATTGAGTTTCTCCTTCTTAATAAAAGTTTAAATTGTTACCTTTTGTAAAATTCCCCTTTAATCTCTAATCAGACTTATGTTTCACTGTCTTTTCCCTTTACAGCCTGGTATCCCACACGCCGCAATAGGAATCCACAGGGTCTTGGCCCTCGAAAGCTTCCTCGCCCGCTAACAGCTTATCTACCAGAGCGTCAAAGGTGGAATCCAAAACGTCATAGGTATTGATATAAGTCCGGGCCTGCGGAATATCCGCCAGCACGAAAGGCTGCTTGGTGCCGATTACAATTACCGGAAGCTCAAACACATACCACGGAATCTCGCCGCCGCCCTTTGTCATACCGAACGCCGGTCTTGCCACAGGCTGGAATCCGCCGGGAATGTCTACAAGGGTAATAATCAAATCCTGACCCGCCACAAAGTCCGCGATTGCGCTCTTTCCTGCAAAATAAAGATTGATATCAGGCTTGCCGCCCTCCTGCACCTGCTTCATCAGCTTCTCGATAGGGCTTTCATAGACAAATGCGTCAAACCCTTTTGCCACCAGTTTATCCTTCAGAGTTTCCGCAGGCGATACCTTATTTTTACCCATAAGCGAGCCAAGTCCGGGAGCTTCCAAGCCCTTTACGTACACAATCATAATCCGTTTGTAACGCTCAGGGGTAAGAGGCAGAACGTCCTTATCCTTATATTTAACAAGGGTGATTGCCTTCTCGGCGATTTCCTTCTGCATTGCCTTGTGCTCCGCGCAGCCAACGATTTCGTGAATCTGCCCGCGGGGAGGAACAAGCTCTTTCGCCGCTTTCTTGTTGAGGCCCATGTGGGCTTTGAGGGCAAGGATACGGTGAAGCGCGTCAGAGAGACGCTCCTCGGTAATTCTTCCGTCCAAATACCCCTGCTTCATGCTCTCAAAATCTTCATCCATATCGTTGAAGAAAAGGAACATATCCACACCGGCTGCAATCGCCGCGGGCATCAAATCCTTCCGTTTCATGCGGCAGGTTAAGCCTACCATGTGGGAAGCGTCCGTAAGCACCATGCCGTTAAATCCAAGCTTTGTGCGCAGAAGCCCGTTAATCAGCTCCGGCGAAAGGGTTGCAGGCATAATGTCGTCGTCGGCAATTTCAGGGTTAAAATGTCTTGTGTAGGCAGGCTGCATGATGTGTCCCGCCATAATAGCTTCCAGTCCGTTGTCAATCAGGTTCTGGTACACCTTTCCAAAGGTATTGTCCCATTCCTCGCAGCTATAGTCGTTTACGCTGTTGGCAACGTGCTGATCGCGGAAGTCTAATCCGTCTCCGGGGAAGTGCTTAGCCGCGCAGCAAAAGCCGGGATTGGCATGAGCGCCGTCCATGTAGGCCTTTGTCATTTCCATTACGCGCTCCACGTCGTTGCCGTAGGTGCGGAGCCCGATAACCGGATTTTCCCAGTTGTACAGAATATCGCTCACAGGCGCAAAGGAAAGGTTGCATCCGATTGCCGCCGCTTCCTTATTTGCCATATATCCCAAATTATAAGCGTACTGCACATTGCGGGTTGCTCCAATCTTCGTCTGATTTCCGATTTCCGTACCGTCCACACAGGCGCCGTTTCCGCCGTTCTCTGTGTTGCAGGCGATAATCAACGGTATTTTGCTGTTTTCCTGCAGGATGCGGTTCTGCTCGTAAACCTCGTCCGCCGTAGCGGGATTGTAACGAATTCCTCCGATATGGTATTTGTCCACCGTCATCTTCAGATAATCTTCCTCACGGCTTGAGCCCATGTTAAAAAACAACTGCCCAATCTTTTCGTCAAGGGTCATACCCGCGATTGTGTCCTCCACCCATTTACAGTCCTCGTCGGACAGATAAAAGGGATTCGCTTTCATATCGACCATATGTGTTTTTCTCCTTTCTTTACTTTAGCTTTATTTTAAATTATCTAAAAAAGCTTCAATTTTACTTTGCTGATAAGCTCCGCCGTAGCTTCCCTCAAGCAGCCTTCCTACAGCCTCCGTCTGGAACTCTTCCCAAGATTCCTTTTCGTGGCGCACTAAAATGGGATAATAAAAAACTCCGTTCTTTTTCGCCGCGTCCAAATCCCCCGGCGCGTCGCCGCACATCAATACATGGTCTGTATCGTACCCCGCTTTTAAGAGTTCTCCGATACAAAATGCCTTGCTCCCGGCGTCCTGCGCCAGCACGATATCCGTGTGAGGCAAAAGCCCGTAACGCTCCCACTCCTCCATCACCGCGTCGAGGTTCGCGCTGCTGACAATGGCAACGTCCACCTTATCGTGGGCAAAGGCCAGCCCGTCCTTGACTCCCTCAAAGGGAAGCTTCTCGCTGTCGTCAAGCCCGTTGATGGACTCGTTGACCGCCTTGCTCCATGACAGGGCTTTTTTCAAGCAAATGCTGTCTTTTTCGGCAAGAGTGCGCTCCAAGGCCCCATTGGACAATTCCGGGCTTTTCTCCGCCCACCCCACCAGAGAATCCAAATCCTCTATGGCCGCGTACTTCTCGTCGATTTCCTGAAGGGCCATGGACAAGCCCTTGTAGCGGTTGATTCCTCTTGTCATGGTGTAAAGATTAATCTCATTCCAACGGTTTAGTATTTCTTCCTTCCACTCTTCTAATCCCCATTCTGTTACCATGCAGGGACCAAAGCAGCGGATGTGCTTAATGTCCATGGTGTCCATGGCGCAGCCGTCGCTGTCTACACAAATGAGGAACTCTTTCTTTTTCTTGTACTCTGATAATTTACTCAAATCTTTCCCCCTATTATTCCAAGCTCCGTTTCAGCCCTCCGCGCACCTGCTTCTGAAAAATTTTCAATTGCTTTGCGCCTGCAAATCCTTCCGTGCGCCGGGCCTTCGCCGTTTTTACATCTCTCTCCGCCGCGCAAGCTCAGCTCCGTTTTCCAGCACCCGTTTTTTATCTAAGGGATAAATAAACCAAAGCGCAAGGGACACGGCCGCCAGCCCGATTGCCGGGATGATGCAGGATAAATTGAAAATCCCGCGGGTTACCGACGGCTCGAAAGCCGTCTCTTTGCTGTATCCAATCATGGTAAGAAGACCGCCCGTCATGCCTGAGGAAAAGGCCTGACCCAGCTTTCTCGCAAAAGAATAAACAGAATAAATTGTTCCGTCCTCCCGGACGCCGTTTCTCACCTCCGCGTCATCAATCACATCGGTTATCATCGCCCAGATAACTGTGTTGAAAAATCCAAGGCCAATGTAAGCCAGCGTGAAGAACACCACGTACACATAGACGTTTTGGGGCCTTACCAGCAGGCAGACTACATAAACCAGCGCGCCAAATCCGCAGGATACCACGGAAAGCTCTTTCTTCCCAAATTTCGTGGAAAGCCGCGCCGCAAAGGGGGCGCAGATAAGCAGCATCGCCGCGCTTCCTACAAAGGATGACAGGGATTGCGCCGTGGCGGAGCCGTAATAATTAGGAAACACATAACCAGCCATGCCCTGCATCCCCAGCATCCCAAGTAAAAGCAGGATTGCCGCAACAATGATTCCGATTAACGCCCTGTTGGTGATAAGGCTTTTCGCCAGCCCAGCCGCGTTAAATTTCCTGTTGTTGGCCTCCACCGGCACACGCTCCCTCACCAAATGGAAGCAGAGCAGATAGCAGATAATCGCTAAAATGCTGAATACACCGGCAATCATTGTCATTCGGGAGCCGGAAAGAACCGTATTCCCATCTACCGTCACGTAAGCTGCAAGAGGCGTTCCCACGCCAATCACCAGCCCTGCCAGCGTGGCTCCTATGGTCCTCCATGTTGACAGCTCCGCGCGGTCCTTCGCCTCCGCCGAGACGGCGGACGCCATAGAGCCGTAGGGAATGTTTACGGTTGTGTAAAAGATGGAGCCCCACAAAATATAGGTAACGGCCATCCACGCCACTTTAAACCCGTAGCTCTTATCTGCAAAGCCCGACTGGTAAATCAAAAACGACGTAATCGCCACGGGCCCGCACATCCGTTTCAGCCAAGGCTTAAATTTGCCGTCCTTCGTGGGCTTCGCTCTGTCCACAAGCTGTCCCATGGTAACGTCCGTGAAAGCGTCCACAAACCGGGCCGCCATCATCAGTATGCCAATCACTCCGGCGGAAATGCCCATAACGTCGGTGTAAAACTTCATCATGAACGACGATGACAGAATGAAAGTAAAATCATTTCCAAAGTCGCCGAACATATAGCCAAGCTTATCCCTCATTCCAAACGCCGGAACGGAACTATTCAATTTTTTAGTCACAAGTCTTTCTCCCTTCCTAGATATTCCCGCGGGCAAGCCTTACTAAATCCCGGCAGCGCCCGCAGGAATACCCGTCAGGATTCAGACTTTATCAATCTCGATTAATTTTGCGTTGATGCTTTCCTGAAAACCTTCCGGTACCGTGGAACCCATCATCTCGCATACCTGTTCAACAGACATGGCTTTCCCCATATCCCACATGCCTTCGCCCGGATTCATTTTCATGTTTGTGATAAGCTGCAAGGCATTTGAAGCAATTTCCAATGCCTCAGGACATTTGGCAATTTCTTCCATGGTATCCTTAACGCTGTATTTACCCTCAGGGAACTGCATGGGAGCCTTCAAATCCAAATCGCCTGCTAACTTAAACCAGTTTGCCACGCCTTCGGCTCTTTCATTCACTTCAGGCAGCACATAAATGGAGGGTTCTTTTTCCACTTTTTCCAATGTTATACTGTCCTTCAAATCCCCGGCAGCGGCTGTTACCACGTTGAAGCCCTCGTTCAAAGCAACGGTATATACAAATACCTTATCGGCGGACTTTTCTTCCACCAATTTATCGTTTAAGTATAGGGCAACCTTAGGCTGGTTGGAGTATACCCTGATTTCCGTGGTCTCTCCCGCGCGCTGGGCATAACGGCGTCCCGCCACGTGAATCATGGGCTTTTTGCTCCAATATGCCTGATATATAAAATAGCTGTCCTTCTTTGTCTTGCGGTCGATTGTCATAAGCCCCTTATTATTTCTGCCTGCCACGCCGCCTTCGTTGCGGGCCGCGCAGCCAAAGTCAAACATATTCCACACATGGGTTGACCACATCCACGGACGCTCGTCGAACACCTTTGCCAGATGCTCATGATACAATGCTTGATATTCCTCACTGTAATCCTTGCAGGCCGGATTCGGGCCGTGGTAGGTGATGATGCCCTCGCAACCGTACTCGGACATGCCAAGACAGATTTCCGGATGAACCTTGTGGAAATTGTCAAGCCAAGGACCGTTATCCTCCATCTTTCCGCCGTACCAGCCAAAGTAATGGTTGTAGCTCTCCACATCGGTAATGCCGTGTATAGGGCTCTCCACCGGCGTCATGGACACGTGGGCAATGGTTGTAAGCCTTGTCTTGTCAAGCTCTTTCACAAGGGCGTTTAATTCTTTGTGATTCTCCACCAGCTTATCGGAAATGCCGCCGATAAGAATCTCGTTAGAAATTCCCCAGAAGCAGATGGAAGGATGATTATAATTTTGGATAATCAGCTCTTTCATTTGACTGATACAATTTTGGTGCGCCGCAGGGTCGGGGCTCATCACGCTGATAAAGGGAATTTCAGCCCAGATAATAAAGCCCATCTCGTCGCAGGCATCGTAAAAGTCCTGAGAATGTTGATAGTGCGCCAGACGGATTGTGTTTGCGCCCAGCTCCTTAATAAGCCTTGCATCCTCGTAATGGTCCTCTTTTGTCAAGGCGTTGCCCTTATAAAGCCTATCCTGATGACGGCTCACGCCGCGGAGAGGAACCTTCACGCCGTTAATGATAAAGCCCTTGTCGGGGTCGCAGGAAAAACTTCTTACACCTACCCGTGCGGACACCTCGTCGTAAGCCTCGTTGCGCCGCTGCAAGGTTGCCGTAACCGTGTAGAGATAAGGATTGTCGATATCCCATTTTACCGCATCGGGAACGTAAACAACCACATTCGCAGCATCGGCAGGACGCACCGCACCGGCCACTTCCTTGCCGTCGGCGTCCTTTACGGAGTACATTACCGTAAAGTTCTCGTCGGTATTTACCGCCCATGAGGCCAGCTCAAAAGTAGCTCCGCCTTTCTCGCAGGGCTTCGGAGTAACCTGAAGTCCCGGACCTCCGTAATAATCCAAATCAAAATGAGCCTCCGGCACGCTGATTAAATTTACGCCCCGGTACAAACCGCCGTAAAATGTAAAATCCGCCGACTGAGGATACACATTGCTCATATTTTCATTGCTGCATGCAATGGCTAGAAGATTTTCTCCGTCCTCCTTGCATAAATCGGTGATATCCGCCCGAAACGCGGAATAGCCGCCCTCGTGATAAACCGCTTCCTTGCCGTTTACATAGACGGACGCCTGCTGTCCCGCGGCCAAAACCTCCACGTAAACCTTCCCGCCGCAAAGGGGCTGCTTCGGCGTCTTAAAAGTCTTAGCATACCAGCATTTAAGACGGGCATAGCTTCCGTTTCCATCCTGTCCGTCGATGGCGTTCCAACTGTGGGGAAGGTCAATTTTTTCCCAGCTTTCCGGCAGCTCGCCGGGCAGTCCGGCGTCTTCCTTCACAAAACGCCAATCCTGATTCAGATTAATTACTTCTCGCATTGCTCTCATCCTCCTAATTTTATGATATTATCAATTTTTCCATTATATTCGCCTAGAAAAATATGGCAATATGTAAATTTTTTATAATAATTCACCGGATTTTGTTGTTTTTTTGAAAATTAAGCATAATAAACCTAATACTCATATTAAAAATTTATTTATTTATTATAGTTTGTTTATAATTTCTTTTATAGTGATGATTTTTGGGATTTGTAGGACTATTTTTAGAATTCCTTGATTTTTTTCAAATTATGTATAAAATAAATAGCTGGTATCCGTGTGTTTTCAGCGGAACTTGGACAAACGAATAAAGGGGTGACTTTTATGAAATACGACGCGGAAATTGGTTTTGTAAAAACACTTTTGGGCAATTTTCACTTATCTTTTGTCACAGTGAAAAGTCCTTTAACCTTACCGTTTTCTCCTTTGGATTTTGGGCTGCGGCAACTGCTTTTACCCAATTTTGATTACCCAGAAATTTTTAAAAAACTTGCGGACATCTGCCATCCGAACACGATTTACCGGGTCGCGGATTTTTCTTTGTGCTACTATATTTTTTTTCGTATTCCTAACGCGGAAAACGATTTCGCCATTATCGGCCCTTATACCCAGACGGTAATCACGCCGGACGTCCTAGTTGAAACCTTCGGTAAATTTTCTTATCCTCCTGAAATACTCCTTCAATTGGAAAAATATTATCAGGAAGTCCCGCTTCTTCGGGATGAGAGCGCGCTGTTTACCATTCTCTATACCTTGGGAACGACGCTCTGGGAAAATGAAGAAAATTTTTCCCTGCAGGATATCTCGGACACCGCCATTCACGACTACGAGCTGGCAAACGCGGAGCTGAATATTCAAAAGCCCGCGGATCCTTTTCTTTCCATGAAGGTTTTGGAAAAACGCTATGCCGACGAGAACGAGCTGATTAAGGCGGTTGCCTCCGGGCAGATTCACAAGGCCGACGTTTTTCTTAACTCTTTCAGCTCCCGCCAGATGGAACAGCGTCTCACGGATTCCCTTCGGGACAAAAAAAATTACACTATTGTTTTAAATACTCTGCTTCGGAAGGCCGCCGAATCCGCGGCGGTTCATCCTCTGTACATCGACCGGCTTTCCTCAAAGTACGCCAAAAAAATCGAGCTTTGCGTTTCCCCAAAGGCTGTGGATCTCTTGAGCAGGGAAATGATACACAACTACTGCCTGCTGGTGCAGAACCACTCCATGAAGGGCTACTCCCTGCTGGTACAGAAGGTTTTGACGCAAATCGATTCGGATTTGACCGCCGACTTAAGCCTCAACAGCCAAGCGCGGCTTTTAAACGTCAATTCCAGCTACCTGTCCACCCTCTTTAAAAAGGAAACCGGCAGCACCCTCACGGAATATGTCAACAGGAAGCGCATACGCCATGCGGTCTCCCTTTTAAACACCACGTCCATGCAGATACAGACCATCGCGCAGTACTGCGGGATTCCCGACGTTAATTATTTTACCAAGACTTTTAAAAAGTACATTGGAACCACCCCGAAGGAATATCGGGATTCCATACGGGACCGCTCGAAGAATATTTGAGATTTGAGGCTGGGTGATTTGGGAGATTGGGTCAAGCTGTCATGGCAATTAAGCCAAGTAGAGAGGGCGGAACGCCAATTACCCTTTTGCGTTCCTGCTTTCTACGCAAGCTTGGCAGCGTCAATAATCTTCATCATCTCGGCTGGGGTGACAATAAATTTCTTAGCCGGGAAATGCTTAATATTCCCAGTCACGAGGTATGCGCCATCTCCACGCTTTTCCATCGTTACCTCATAAAATATCAGGTCGTCCATGTCCGGGATTACTTCACCGGTCGAGGATGGATATACCTCAATGCCAAACGTTTCAATGGCCTCAAGAATCACATCAATATCTTTCTCATGAATATGAAACTTTGGGCGGTGCGCTACTTCCTTATACTCTGCCAGAATTTCCGGGTGGTACAGCGGCGTAATCCGCCCATCGAACACCGCCTGCAGCACCCGATAAGTCGCTGACGCCTTATTCCTCGTGAGCAATACCGATATAATCACATTGGTGTCGATTACTGCTAGGACAGACATTATTGGCCTGCTTTCCGCTCGGCACGGGCCGCCGCAATCTCTGCATTAATCTCATCCAGCGTCATCTCTGGGAGTGTCCCTGCATTGGCTCTAATATTCTCAAGTGCCTGCAGTCCCTTTTCCCGCAGTATTTTTTCGTCAGTTCTTGGAAGAGTAGCTGCAAAAGGAAGTCCTTTTTCGATTTTTGTGCGGGCAAAAAACATCCGAATGGCGGTCGGTATGTCAAGCCCCATTTCTGCGTAAATACTTGCCACTTCATCCCGCAAATCTTTGTCTAAACGCACCTGTACAAGCGCCTGTTCTGCCACTGTCGTAATCTCCTTTCTACCAATAAATGTTTTATATATTTTCTCATACCATTGTATGTGTTATCCATATTTTTGTCAACAGAAAAACTTGCCGTCAATCGATAAAGACGGCTCGAAAAATATTTGATGCTGGTTGATTTTAGAGATTAAGGCTTGCGCGTTTGAAGATTAAAATTTGTGCGTTTTGCTTGATAAATCCTTAAATATGATTCAGGCCGGGAAAATCCCGGCCTGTTGCTTTGGACTTGTCTGTCTTTGTCTGCTTTATGCTCTTTGTTTTGTCTGTTCTTTGGCTTGTCCGTCTCTTGGCCTCCGACTTGCCGCTTCTTGGCCTTTTGCCTCTTGCTGACTTGCCGCTTCTTGGCTCTTCTGCCTCTTGAGTTCTGCTTTTTCTGCTTCTTGGCTCTTCTGCCTCTTGCTAACTGACTTGCCACTTCTTGGCATTTTGCCTCTTGCTGGCTCGCTTGCCTGCTTCTTGGCTCTTCTGCTTGCTGCTTTGCGCTTTGTCCGCGCTCTCTACTTCTCTAGCTTAAAGCTGGCTCGATTTTCCGTCCTGCTGCAATTTCCCACGTATACCCGGAACTCGCCCGCTTCGCTTCCCATCGTGCCGTCCGCGCGCAGGAATCGGAGCATGGGCTCGTCGATTGTAAAGGAAACTTCCTTCTCCTGTCCCGGCGCAAGCTCCGCTTTCACAAAGCCTTTCAGCTCCTTCACCGGCCTTACCACGCTGGCGGCAACGTCCTGAAGATAAAGCTGAACCACCTCGGTCCCGGCTTTGTCGCCTGTATTTTTAACCGTCACGGCTGCGGTCACAGCCGTTCCCGGCGTCATAACCTCCCTGTCAAGCTTTACCGGGGAAATCTCAAATTTTGTGTAGCTTAAGCCGTAGCCGAAGGAATACAGCGGCTCGTTGGGAATATCGATATATCTTGAGCGGAACCTTTCTTTTCCGTTAATTGCCAATTCAACCGGACGCCCTGTCGAATAGGCATTATAATGTACCGGCTCCTGTCCCACACACCAAGGAAAACTCATAGGCAGCTTGCCCGAAGGATTGACTTTTCCGGTCAGTGCATCAATGATGGCATGTCCGCCTTCTGTGCCCGGAAACCATACGTCTAATACCGACTTGGCTAGGCTGCTTACCTCGCGCAAATCCAAGGGCCTGCCGTTAAAGAGCACCACCACAATATTTTCATTTACCTTGGCAACCTCCCGCAAAAGCTCCATTTGGCCCTCCGGCAAGTCAATCATGGCGCGGCTGGTGGCCTCGCCGCTCTGCAGGTAATGCTCGCCTAAAGGCATGATTACTATGTCGGCCTCTTTGGCGGCTTCTACCGCTTCCCGCAGCATTTCTTCCTGTCCCTCTTTTGATGCATCCGCCGGTCTTGCATTGCCGAAACCGACCAAATCAGTCAATCCGCCTTCGCCAAGGACATAGGAGCCGGGATGGTAGGTTGTCCTATTATTGTCAAATACCTCTCTTGCCGCTTCCTCGATGGTAACGCTGTGGGCCGCCTCGCCGGTGATTGCCCAACTGCTGATAATCTCTTTATTGTTGGTATAAGGGCCTATAAAAGCAATCTTCTTGCTCAAATCTACCGGAAGAAGCCCCTCGTTTTTCAGAAGAACAAAGGATTTGCCCGCCGCCTGCCTTGCCAGCTCTCTATGCTCCTTGCACAAAATTACGGTTTTCTCCTCCTCCGGGCTTGCGTCCTTATAGGGATTTTCAAACAGCCCAAGTTTATTTTTCAGCTCCAGAATTCTCATAACGCCCTCGTCAAGAAGGGCCTCGTCCACTTCCCCGTCCTCAATAAGCTTTTTCAAGTGGGCGGAATAAACGCTTGTCATCATATCGATATCCACTCCGGCTTCCAAGGCTTTTTTTGCCGCATCCGCCTCGTCCGCGCTGTATCCGTGGGCAATCGTCTCCAAAATGGCGGAAAAATCGGAAATCAGCACGCCGTCAAAGCCCATTTCCTTCCGAAGAATGTCCCTCATCAGCCATTTGTTAGTACTAGCCGGAATTCCGTTTACAGTATTGAAGGAAGTCATTACCATTCCCGCGCCGGCTTCTACTCCCGCCTTGTAGGGGAGCAGATAAAAATCGCGCAGCGTATGTTCGCAGAGCTCCACCGTATTGTAGTCCCGTCCGGCCTGCGCCCCGCCGTAAGCGGCAAAATGCTTTATACAGGCGCACACCTTATAAGGCTGGCTCATGGCCTCCCCCTGAAAACCCTTCACCTGCGCCTCGGCAAACCTGCCGTTTAAGTAAGGGTCCTCGCCGGTGGATTCCATCACACGCCCCCATCTGGCGTCGCGCACCAAGTCCACCATGGGCGAAAAAGTCACATGCAAGCCGCTGACCGCCGCTTCCTTTGCTGCCGCCGCCGCGCATTTCCCCGACAGCTCCGGCTCAAAGGTGGCCCCTTGGGCAAGCGGCATAGGGAAAATGGTTTTCATTCCATGAATCACGTCCATCATAAACAGCATGGGAATATGGTGAGGCTGCTTTTCCATGTAATCCTTCTGAATCTTCATCAATTTTTCCGCGCCGTAGGTGCCCAAAATGGAACCGGCCATCTGTATATCCTCTTTAGTTACCCCCATATTTCTTGCCGGGCCGGTGAGAATTCCCTCCTCGTCCTCCTGATAAAATACCCCCATAATCTGCAGCATCTGGTCCACCTTTTCCTGCAGGGACATATCGTCCAGTAACGCTTTTAATTTTTCCTTCTCCATACTCTTATCCTTTCTCGTTTAAATTTAATATGAGCATATCACATTCATTTTTTCTTTTCAACGAACATAATTCAAACAAGCAGACAAACCACATGCAATTTAGACAAACAAATTCACATACAATCCAGACAAATACAATCTAAACAAACTCACGTGCAATCCGAACAAACCCGCGCAATCTACAAATAAACCCAAAACCGCTTCATATTGGCCGAAAGCTCCTCCGCCCACACCGTCTGCTGATACCGGCCCCCGCAGGCAAGAATGGTTTTCTCGCTGGCAAGATTCCCCTCGTCGCAGGTAATCAAAACTTTATCCTGCCCCTCCGCTCTGCACCTTTCCAAAACCTGTTCCAGCATCGCCCTTGCGTAGCCTTTCCGCCTCTCACCCGGCCTTATACAATAGCCAATCTGTCCGCCCCACAGGCTTAAAACCGGGTGGTTAATGTGATGCCGCAGCTCGATTACTCCCACAATTTTATTGTCGGATTCCCGAACGCCTAAATAAATATCGGAGTCCACCAGCCCCGTCGGGCACGTCTCCCGCCGCCGCAGATTATCCGTCTCCCTTATCCAGTCCGCCGCGCAGGCGCAGTTCCTAAGATTCCCCGTGCCTCCCATATTTTCTTCCGGGTTAAAGTCAAGAAATTCCTGCCGGAAGCTCATGATATCTTCGGCATAATCCATTGTCGGCTTTACAAGACTGATACCGTTCTTTTTACTCTTTTTTCCAACCTTGCGCCTTTTTCCCGTGCAGGCCTCCACTGTCAGCTTAAACACCGTGGTTGCCGGAATCACCGCCTTGTTGTAGGGAAAATCCTCCTTGCGGTAATGGCGCATTAAAATATCCAGCGCTTCCTCCTTCCTATCGTTGGGTAAAATCTCCACAATTCCCTGTCCAATCACGCTTTCATACTCCATAGTACAATTTCCGTTCTCCAAAATAGCCGCCAGCTTTGTGGAGCAGTCCATCTCAAAGGATACTCTGTTGTCAGCCGCCATAAGCTGATACTTTTTCCCCTCCCTTGCCCCGTGAAAATACAGCACGATTTTTCCCTCCTCAACCTGCATCCCAAAATTCAGGGGAAGAATATAGGGATAACTGTCGTCATGAAACGCCAGCCTGCATATTTCGCACCTTTCCATCACCTTTACAATTTCTTCAAACTCCTTGATTTCCCTATCGGTTCTTCTCATTTTTATCCGTCTCCTTAATGCATCCGATTTTCATTCCAAAACCTTAATATATTTTAAGATTTTATTTCTTTTTCGGCAACAATTTAGACACAATTATATAGTATATTATAATTATCACAAACGACTCAAGAGACGAGCCGTTTTCAATCATAAGCCGCCGCTTTATAGGACGGCTTATTGAACTAAAATGAAGCCGCCGGCGCTAAAACGGCGCCGACCGGCTTCGACTAACTACTACAGGCCATTTCCTGTTTACATATCCAGAAGAGAGCGTCAAAATTTTCCGACGCTCTCTAAAAAATCTTATTGCTTTCATCAATCTTCGTCTTTTCGTCTTGCTATCAGGTAAACGCCTATTCCCAAAGCCGCGCTGGCAAGCAGGATAAGCGCTATGATTCCCGCCGCTTTTCCCGGCTCCTTCGCCGGAAGCTCCTCTTTTGCCTGAGCCATGCTCTCCGCTTCTTTCGCCTTTGCCTCCGCAAATTCTTCCGCTTTCTCCGCAAGAAGATTTTCCTTCGTGCTGTCGCTGATGATAATTACATAATCCGAAGCATGTTTAAATTCAAAGCCCGCCACCCCGGAGCTGCCGATTTCAGGGGCGCACATAAACTCAAAGCTATCCGCTTCTTCATTATAATAAAACAGGTTTGCATATTGACCGGCCCGCGCATTTTCCAATTTCACGGAAAGCTTTGCCGTAAAGCCGAACCCGCCGTCATGGGCTAGGGACATCTCTATGTACTGTTCGTTTTCAATCAGCATTTTCAGCCTGTCCTTCGGTATCCCGCTGCTGCCCAAGGTGACGTTCAAATCAATATCTGTAAATTCGTCCATATCGATGGTCTTTCCGTCGATTGTCCAGCTTGCCTTGTCGCTTACCTCAAGCACAACCTCCATTTCTTGCCCGCTAATCTGCTTTAAGGTCTCCGCATAGAGCATACCTACCTTGCTTATATCCATAGTGACGACGCCTTTATCCTCGGAAGCTGTGTAGGGCTTTGGCGTAGAGGCCGCCACCGTAATTCCGGAAGAACTGGTGTTTTCCGTCACGCTCACCGAGGCAGCGGTATTTTCACCGGCGTTCATCCCAGAGGCTGCATCGGCATTGATATTGGCCTCAGCATTGACATTGGTCTCAGCATCGACTTTCGCCGTGGCGGCTGCCGGAGCCGCAGTCACAGCGGACTGCTGTTGTTCGCTGCCTGCATCCGCTCCTTCATTGCCGTTTTCCTCCGACCCGGAATCGGACTTTTGTTCAGAGACCTGCGCCGGTTTGGAGGTTGCCTTGGCGTCCGGCTTTGCTGGTTTCGCTGTGGAATGTGTTTCTGCCGCCGGTGTCTGGGTAGGCGCTGCGCCGGGAATGTCGTTCGGCGTTGCGGTAGGTGTAGCCGCGGGTATACCTGTTGGCATTGCCGTCGGCATAGCTGTTGGCATAGCCGTTGGCTTAGTCGTTGGCATAGCGGCAGGCTTAACTGTTGGCGTTGCGGCAGGCTTGGGCGTTGCCTTCGCTGTCGGTGTTGCAGCTGGCACATTTGTCGGCTTTTCTGTAGGTTTTCCTGTCGGTATTGCTGTGGGTTTAACCGACGGTTGGGAAGTTGACACGCTTGTCGGTTTCTCTGTAGGCTTAGCCGTAGGGTTTGACGTTGGTGTCGCCGCAGGTTTTGATGTTGACGCTGCGGCTGGTTTCACTGTCGGCGTTGCGGTTGGCATAGCCGTTGGCTTAACCGTTGGAGCCACCGTAGGTTTGACCGTGGGCATAGCCGTTGGCATTGCGGTTGGCTTAGCCGTTGGCATAACGGTTGGCTTAGCGGTTGGCTTCATTGTTGGCGTTGCAGTCGGTTTAACTGTAGGCGTTGCCGTGGGCTTAGCTGTCGGTGTTGCAGTTGCTTTAGCTGTCGGCGTTGCAGTTGGCTTAGCGGTTGGCGTCGCCGTGGGCTTTGATGCGCTTTGGCTTGGCACCGGGCAGGCCGCGGAGGGCATATTATTGTAAACCGGAATTTTAAACACAAAGGGATTGTCCAAAGAACCGGTTTCCACGTAAGCCTTTTTCACCATGGAGGATTCCGTGTAAGGAGCCGTAATATTCTGCATATACTGATGCGTGTACAAAGTTCCGTCGCTTCCATCCACGTCAAACTTTTGCAGATACAGCGTATCCTGTCCCCGCAAAATATAATTTTTACTTATAATTCCTGCACCGCCCTTTAAGGAAGCATAAGGGGTGTTCCATCCTTCCTTGACGGCTTTCGCCAGTCCGGCTTCCACTATTTCTTTTGTTGTCTTTCCGGAAGCGCTGATATTGTAATAATTGTAATATCCCTTATACTCCGGCACCTCCGTATAATTGCCGGAAATCAAAGCGGAAGTTCCCTTTCCCTGCTCCTGATATACCCGGCAGGCCAAATGGAAAGGACTTACCTTCAGTGAAACGCCAATCTGAAAAAAAGCCTCCGCATAAGTCATGCCTGCTCCCGGCACTTCCCCCTTCATAAAAGTATTTCTCAAAATATTTTGAACCGCCGCTTTCGTGTGATAGGAAGAGTTGTAGGTCAACTGCTCAAACTGAAAAATTCTCGACTCGTCAAGGAAATTTCTGGGGTCCAAGTAATAGGCAACCGCCTGCTCGGTGGCATAATACCAGCCGGGACTGTGTTTTTCCCTGCGGTAAGCTTCCCCAAAGCTTTCATTAATCAAACTCCTGTCTATGGAACATTCCGCGCTGACTACCTTCTGCCAATCAAGATTTGTGTTCTGCCTGACAAACGTCCAATTGGGGTGGGCCTGTTTTAAGCGGGCCAGCTTGTCCTGATAGGACGCCGGGAACTGCTCCACATCAGGATAGCCTCCCACGGCGGCAAACATGGCAATCTGCGGGAAATACATATTTTCCCACTCGATAAACCGCTCGTTGGAATACGCCAGATATTCCCTCAGTATATAGCCGCTAAAGGAAGCCCCGCCTTTTTCAAAGGACACCCGATACCAAATATTAAACTCCTCGTCCACCTCCGCGCCCTTCACCAAAACCATGGCTCCCGAAGGAAGGCTCGTCACGGTTTCTTTTTCAAAACCCGGCGACTTCTTCACCTCATAATTATTGCAGAGATAAACCAGCGCCATCACCGTCTCTTCTTTGATAAGCTGCGTCAGCTCGCTTTGCGCTTCCTTTATATATTCCAAAAGCTCCGGGTCCATCTCAAAATCTTCATCGGATTCCGCTTCTTCCCCGTCGTCATTTTCTTTCTCATCGTTATTTTCTTCCCCGCTGGCGTTTTCTTTCCCGCCGACATTTTCTTTTCCGTCGGCGTTTTCTTTCCCGCCGATATCTTCTTTTTCACCGACGTTTTCTTCTTCCTCAGCCGCAGATTTTTCCCCGTCAAAAGCTTCCTCTTTTTCAAGCTCCTTTTCGCCGCTTTCCGACGCCTCCATCTTTTTTCCGCCTGTGGACGCGGCGTCCTTTACATCGGCCGCCCATGCGCCCTGCCCTGCCTGCAGAAAAATAACCATGCTGAGCATAAACGCTAAAATTCTTCCGTTTTTTTTCATTCGTTCCCTGTTCTCCCGCTTACTTTTCCTTCGTAAAAATACGAGCCTTTACACAAGATACCCTTTATCTTACATTACCCTTGCCGTTAATGTCAACAATATGATTGCTTCAAACTGACGCCCGTTGATTACTCCAAACTGTTACCCGCTGATTGCTCCAAATTGTTACCCTCTAATTGCTCCAAACCGCTGCCCTCTGATTGCTCTAAACCGCTGCAGCCCTTGATAACCTCTATGCGCGGGGAGAACGCCGTCAAAAATATGCTCATATCTTTCAGCAATGGGCTAACATCTCCCCATCGGTATATTCATTACAGAGAGCCCACTCTTTAAAAATTTTATTCTCCGTCCACAATCTTCTGCCGCATCGCCAAAAGAATCTTTTTTTCAAGCCTGCTCACTTGAACCTGACTGATTCCCAAAACCTTCGCCACCTCGGTCTGGGTCTTGTCCTGATAATAGCGGAGCTTAATCAGCATTTGCTCCTTCTGCGTCAAGCCGCCGATAAGCTGGCTCAGCACCATATGATTTAGAACCAGCTCCTGCTCGCTGGGCTTTTCGTCCGCTAGCTGATCCACCATAAAAATCTCGTTGCCGTCGTTTTGGTAGACGGACTTATAAATGGACTCCACCTGCACGTTGGCCTCCATGGCCATCACCACTTCCTCGTCGGTGAGGGCCGCCTCCCTTGCCACCTCGGAGAGCGTGGGCTCCCGGTTCAGCTTATTTCCCAATCTCTCCGCGGCATACTTCACCTTCATTCCGTTTTCTTTTAAGGTGCGGGACACCTTCACCATCCCGTCGTCCCGTATAAAACGCTTGATTTCGCCGGTGATAAGAGGCACCGCATAGGTTGAAAACTTTACATCGTAACCGGTATCAAATTTATCTATGGACTTAATTAAGCCAATCACGCCAATCTGAAACAAATCCTCCGGGTCGTAGCCCCTCCCCAAGAAACGTTTCACAATGTGGTGTACCAGCCCTAAATTCTGTTCTATCAGTACTTCTCTTGCTTCCTTTTCTCCCGCCTGCGCTTTTTTTATCAGTACTGCGTTCTCCGTCATAGGTCATTCCTCTCGTTCCACCCACGACGTAACTCCCAGCTTTTTCTTCATCAGTACCACGGTCCCGCAGCCCGGCTTTGAGACCACCTCCAAATCGTCCATGAAGGCTTCCATAAACGCAAAGCCCATTCCCGACCTGTCCATCTCCGGCTTTGTGGTAAAAAGAGGCTCCATGGCCCTATCGATATCCTCAATGCCCTTGCCCGTATCCCGGATTTCCACGCTGAGCACATCCTCCTCTATCAAACAGCGCATATGTACCTTTCCCGTCTCCTCCCGCTGATTTTTCCTCATAAAATCAACGTCGTATCCGTGGATAATTGCGTTCGTCACCGCCTCTGAAACCGCCGTCTTGATATCTGAAATTTCCTCCATGGTGGGATTTAAGGGGGCCACAAAGGCGGCCACCGCCACTCTTGCAAAGGATTCATTTTCCGATAAAGCGTCGAATGTAATTTCCATCTCGTTTTTTAAAGCAATGTTCTTTTTCATCATTCTTTCCATTTTTTGTCCTGTTTCCATCTTTTCTTCCTTTCGCTGTCTTTCAAAAAAACTTTCTCATTCCATAATCTCAATCACTTTATGCAGACCGCAAATCATCAATGTCCGCTTAATCCTCGCGTCCGTGTTGATGGCAAATACCTTTCCTCCGAAATAGGAGATTTTTTTGTACCTCCCGATAATGATTCCAATTCCCGAACTGTCCATAAACCGCGTATCTTCAAAATCAAAAACCACGTTTCCCACGCCCTCCTTCATGATGTACTCGTCGGCGGCGCGGCTGATATAGACCGACTTGTGGTGGTCCACCTCCTCCGGCATTTTTACCATCAAATAATTGTCGATTACCTTAAAATTTTCGCTCATACATTTTCCTTTCCAAACAGAAAAGAGAACAAACCCACGGCCTGTCCTCTTTTGTGTTCTATATTCATTTTAAAGGGAACTCTCCAAACGCCATAAGACGCGCCTTGGCCTGCCGCCGTGGTTCCCTCCCTACTGTCCCATATTGTTAATTTCCGCTAGGTAAGTCCTCGACTGGCTTGCGCTGTTAGTCGTTGGGAATTTGTCGATTACCTCGGCAAAGGCCTCCTTCGCCTCGCTGTAATGTCCGCTCCGGTAACAGCTAAGCCCCATATAAAACAGCGCGTTCACATTTCTGTCGTTGCTCTGGTAAGCCTTCTGCAGATTGGGAATCGCCGCCTCGTAATCGCGGGCCACAAAGCTGGCGTATCCAGCGTCATAATAGTAATCTTCCAACTCCACGCTCACCACCGACACCAGCTTATCGTACAGCGCGGTGTAGGCCTCCGTCCTGACTACATCCTCTTCCTGGTTCGCCGCCTCCAGCCGGTCCAAATGGGCGATAATGGTTTCAAGGTCATCAGGATTTTCCAGATAAGCTCCCACCGCCAGCATCAAATCGTCCGCCGAGTCGTCCGTCACCTCAAAGCCGGCAATTTCCTCCTCCAAGGCCGCCTTTTCCTCCTCAAGCTTCTGTATCCTCTGCTCCAATTCGTCAATGGTAGCCGTCTTTGCGTCCGACTGCTCGCTGACCGCCCGCATTTCGTTGTTAATCTTCTCCTGCGCGCTTTGAATTCTTGCGGGCAGAATCAAAAAGCAGGCAATCGCCACGCCGATAATCACTCCCAGTCCCAGATTTACCAGCGAGGAAACTCCTTTGGATTCCTTTGTATTCATGGGCTGGATAATCATTTCGTTGCCGCTTTGGTAGCGCACGGATTTGCCGGAAATCCCCTCTTTTCTTGGCGCACCCTTCTCTGTATTCTCCGGCAGCAACATACGTTCCACTTCTCTTTGATAGCGGAGCGTCGTGGTATTGTTGGCGTCAATTTGACTGCACTTAAACAGCTCCTTCTGGGCCTTCTCCCACTCCTCGGAGTTGATGTACAAAAGGGCAAGCAACTGATGGGCCTGAAGGAACTTTGGATTATAGGAAAGCACCTTTTTTAACTGGATTACCGCCAAGTCAAGGCTGTCCTGATAGCAGTACAAAAGGGCTTGATTGTACTTTTTAATGGTTTGGTTAATGGTATCTAACCGAGTGGGATTGCTCTGCACCATATTGACATAGTCGTTTGCAATATTCTTTTTGGAGCGGATATTCTGGCTGGTAACCCACTCTCTTAAGGCGGCAACCACTTCCCCCATCTCAAAATAGACAAGGCCTAAAAGATTCCTTGCTTCTATGTGATTTTTATTATATTTAAGGCTCTGCCGCAGGCTGACAACCGCGCCGGACAAATCCCGCACTGTGGCCTTTTCCAGACCGTCGTTGTAAAAATGGTTGGACAGGCGCATAATCCGCTTGTAAAGAGCCACGTCCGCCCCGCAATTCGTACAGAAATCATGTTCCGATAAAAGGCCTCCGCATTTATAACAGTTCATACCGTTACTCCTTACTCTTCTTCCGTCCTCGTCTTTTTCATCGTCTTTATCATAATATCCACCATATCCACCAAGTCCTGTCCGTTGATGGCTTCCTCCGCATCCTCAACCTCCAGACTGGGCCTGAACTTCTTCAATTCCTCTTCAAAATCAATCATTCTTCATTCTCCTTGTAGGGACTTTATCTGTCCTATCAGATACAGCGAACCGGCCGTATATACGATATCTTCATCCTTTTTTTTCGATAAAAGATAAAGGTATGCTTCCTTTGCATCTTCGTAAAAGGTGCAGGAAATACCCTTATATTTTCCCCAAACCCTTCTTTGCTCCTTGGCGGAAACGCTTCGGTCCGCGTCAACCGCCGCCGCGGCAATTTCTTCAAAAAGAGCCGATTCCGCTATTTTCCTAATCATTTCCTCATATCGTTTGTCCATCAGCGCACCAAACAAAAGAAATCTTTTTCCGCTGCAGCTTCCGCGCTTTACCGAATTTAAAAACGCGTCCACCCCATCCTCATTGTGCGCGCCGTCCAAGTAAACTCCCGGAAGAATTTCCTCCATTCTTCCCGGCCAGTGCGCTTTCCACAAGCCTTTTTTGATGGTTTCCGGCGTGATGCCGTCCTCCAAAAGCGCGTGCGCCGCCGCCACTGCAAGGGACGCGTTTTCTATCTGATAAACCGCCGTCGTATTTAGCGCAAGACCGACATAACTATAATAACCAGTATGAAGCGAAAAATCAATGCTTTTATGATTTATATTCACATTCAAAATATTGTCTTTTCCGATGATAATCGCCGGGCTTTCCGCTTTTTTTGCATATTCGGTCAAAACCTCCGTCGTCTCTTTCCTCTTGTCGGCCAAAACGACCGGCACGCCCTTCTTGATAATCCCGGCCTTCTCCGCCGCTATCTCCGGTAAGGTATCGCCCAGATACTGCATATGGTCATAGCCAATTTCCGTAATCACGCACAGCTTAGGGCGGGCAATGCAGTTGGTGGCGTCAAGCCTGCCTCCAAGCCCCGTTTCCAGAATAATGTAATCCGGCTCTTTTTCCTTAAAAAAAGCCATCGCCATCAAAAAAAGGAACTCGAAAAAGGAAGGGTGGGATATATCCCCCGCGACAAGGCTTTTTACCTTCACAAAAGCCGCAACAAATTCCTCCTCGGAAATAAGCTCGTTTCCGATACAGATTCTCTCCCGCATACTCTCAAGATGGGGCGACGTAAACATTCCCACGCTGTATCCGCTTTCCATCAAGATGGAACGCAAATAAGCACAAACGGAACCTTTTCCGTTTGTGCCTGCAATATGAACAATCCTGCTTTTTATGCCGCTCCCCGCTGCCTCTCCCCCGATAATCCGGTTTAACAGCTCCCCCGTCTCCTTCAAGGTGTGCTTTTCGGAAAATCGGGGAATGGCAAGTATGTATTCTTCCGCTTCCCTACAGGTCATCCCATGCCTCGCTTTCACGCTTTATATTCCCGGCTACGACAAATGCTTATGACAAGCGTCTATAACAGCTACTTATGACGACGAGTACGCAATCACGCTGCTCTCAATCAGCCCGTTTTGCTGATAATATTTCATGAAGCAGGTATCCCGCTCGATGGGCATCTGCGCCTGCGCAAAGCAAACCACCGTTCCCCGGTAAACGTTTCCGCTTATCACAATCTCGGAGCCCTTGCCCTGCTCTATCAAATCGCTCATTTTCTTTATTTCTTCCTTGCCCATCCCCTGCTCGGCCTTCAGACCGTCCAGCTTGGACTCCAGTGTTTTCAGCTTTAAGGCCAGCCCGTCGGGAATCTTATCCATCTTTTTTGTCCTCTGACGGATATCGTTTATCTGGTCGGATACCTCGGTTATCTCCGTCAAAAGGGCCGTATCCTTGGTTCTAAAATTCTGCATTTTTTCGTAGACGTCCTTCTCGCAGCCCACATGCACTACCGTTCTGGCCTCCGCGAAATTCCCAATTTCCGTGGCCGTTATCCCCATCATCGCATGGGTGTATCCGCCGATGATAGCGCCCTTTTTCCCTGTGAGAATTACCTGCCCGTCGGCGGCGATTCTGGAATTTAAAATAGTGTTCGCCTGAACGTTCCCGCCCGCCATGGCTACCGTATGCTCGATAAAATCAGCGTATATGTCCCCTCTGGCGGAAAGCTTTGCCCGCTGGGCCCCCTGAATTCCCCGGCCTAAAATAATGTCTCCTCCGGCAAAAAGGCTGACAGCCTCCACATTTCCTTTAATTTCAATATTTCTTCCGGCCCGTATCACAACGCCCGCCTCCACGCTTCCGTTGATGACGACGTCCCCAAAAAATTCCACCTTGCCCGTTATCAGCGTAACATCCCCGTTAATCTCATGAAGGGCGCGGATATCCACCTTGCCGTCCTTAAACTCTATCTTTCCGTCCTGCTCCGCCAGATAAATATCGGGGTTATCCTCCTTGCAGTACACCTGCCCGGAAAGCGGCGCGGCCTCGTTGACCTTCTTGGTGACGCTGGTCTTTCCCCGCACGTCGTATCCGTCCAGCCCTTCCTTTGCATGATGGTAAATCGCCACCACGTCGCCCTCGTGGACGTTTTGAAGGGAGCTCATGTTAGTGTAATCCACCCGGCCGTTTGCCAAAACCTTGGGGGCCTTGCGCTGGCTCACATCAAACATATACTCGTAAAAACCGTTTGTTCCCTCGATAGCCGGCTGACCCTGAGCCGCCACGATTTCCCTTTCGTACACCTTTTTCTTAATCATAGCCGCCAGATTGGACTGGTGATACCCCATAATCACTCCGTTTTGCTTCAAAAAATCCTTGAGCTCATCCATGGTGTAGTTATCCCTGCCCTCGCCCGGTACCGCCAGATAAAGCCAAGCGCACATGCCATCCTTTGCAATCTTTACATAGGAGCCGTTTTCCTCAATGCTGAGGAGCTTTGTGTTCGTCTCGTCAATGATATCGCTTAAAGCTTGGCTGTCCGTCTCCTCGCCTTCCCCCTCCGGTTCCGGCGCGGGAGCCGGTTTTTCTTCCTCAAATACTCTTTGATTTCTGGTTAGACCTTCCATCTCCCTGCGGAGTTCTTCTCTTTCCTCCGCCGTCAAAAAACTATTACGTGCCATTCCACCCTCCATACCCCTTGAAAAAACTTCCTTATTTTTGCAACTGCTGCAGACGCATTTTTACCTGTTCCATCATCTGCGTATATTTCTCCAGCTTCTCCTTCTCCTCGGCAATCTTTGTTTCCGGCGCTTTGGACAAGAACTTTTCGTTATTCAGCATCCCATTTACTCTGCTAAGCTCCCCCTGAAGCCTTTTTTCCTCTTTCTGCAGACGGGCAATCTCCTGCTCGATATCCACCAGCTCCGCAAAAGGAATGTAAAGGGTTGCGTTTGCGATAACCACGGATACTGCGTCCTCCCCAATATTTTCCTTGGTTTTCTGCACCGCCGTCTCCGAAGCGTAAGCCAAGGACTGGAAAAACAGTCTGCCCTCCTCAAAGGCCGACAAAATTTCCTCGTTATCGCTGACTACAAAGACCTTTGCCTTCCTGCTGGGCGGAACGTTCATCTGGGTGCGCACATTCCTGATACCCCGCACAGCCTCCTTGATAATTTCAATTTCTTTTTCTTCCTTTGCAAAGCATCGCTCCTCCCGGAAAAGAGGCCATTTTGAAACCATAATGGATTCTTCCTCGGACTGCAGATTGCAGAAAATTTCCTCCGTGATAAAAGGCATATAAGGATGCAGAAGCTTTAAAGCGTCAATCAGCACATTCTTTAAGGTCCAAAGAGCCGCCCTTCTGCTCTCCTTATCGTCCGAATTGTAAAGTCTGGGCTTCACCATCTCGATGTACCAGTCGCAGAACTCATCCCAAATAAAATCGTATATCTTGGACACGGCAATTCCCAGCTCAAAGCTTTCCATATTGTCGGTGACGTCTTTTATCAGCGCGTTCAGCTTTGAGATAATCCATTTATCCGCAGGCTCCAAGCAAATCTCATCAAAGGCCGCCGCCCCCAAGGCCTCCTGCTCCTCCTCCGGCATATTCATCATGATAAACCGGGAGGCGTTCCAGATTTTGTTTGCAAAATTTCTGTTGGATTCCACCCTCTCATAGTAAAAACGCATATCGTTTCCCGGCGCGTTCCCCGTAATCAGCGTAAGCCTCAAGGCGTCCGCGCCGTATTTTTCAATGATTTCAAGGGGATCAATCCCGTTTCCAAGGGACTTGCTCATTTTGCGCCCCTGCGAATCCCGCACCAGCCCGTGAAACAGCACCGTCTTGAAGGGTTTTTCACCCATCTGCTCGTAGCCCGAAAAAATCATACGGATAACCCAAAAGAAAATAATATCGTATCCCGTCACCAAAACGTCCGTAGGGTAAAAATACTTCAAATCCTCCGTCCGCTCCGGCCAGCCCAAGGTAGAAAAAGGCCACAATGCGGAAGAAAACCATGTGTCCAAGGTATCGGGATCCTGAGTAAAATGCTCGTGCCCGCACTTAGGGCAGGTTTTTGGCACGGAGGCGCTTACCACCGTTTCGCCGCACTTGTCGCAGTAGTAGGCGGGAATCCTATGCCCCCACCAAAGCTGACGGGAAATACACCAGTCCCTGATATTGTCCGTCCAGTTAAAATAAGTCTTTTCCATTCTCTTTGGAATGAGCTGGATATCCCCCTTCTTTACGGCCTCCACCGCAGGTTTTATCAATTCGTCCATCTTCACAAACCACTGCTGCTTAATCATGGGCTCAATGGTCGTCTTACAGCGGTCGTGAGTTCCCACATTGTGGGAATGGTCCTCGATTTTTACAAGCAGCCCCATCTTATCAAGCTCTTCTACAATGGCTTCCCGCGCCTTATAGCGGTCCATACCGCAGAACTTGCCGCCGTTTTCATTGATAGTCGCGTCGTCGTTTAAGATATTAATTTCCGGCAGATTGTGGCGTTTGCCCACCTCAAAGTCGTTGGGGTCATGGGCAGGCGTAATTTTCACCACGCCGGTGCCAAACTCCATGTCCACATAGGAATCCGCCACCACAGGCAAAATCCTATTTACAATGGGAAGCATCACTTTTTTCCCAATGATATCTTGATATCTCTCATCCTCAGGGTTCACAGCCACCGCCGTATCTCCCAGCATGGTCTCCGGTCTGGTTGTGGCAAACTCAAGGAATCTCTCAGTGCTTACGCTTCCGTCCTCCTCAATGAGCGGATACTTAATATGCCAAAAATGGCCCGCCTGCTCCGCATACTCCACCTCCGCGTCAGAAATGGAAGTGTTGCACACAGGACACCAGTTGATGATGCGGCTTCCCTTGTAAATCCAGCCTTTCTCGTGCATCTTGCAGAACACTTCCGTCACGGCCTTGTTGCAGCCCTCGTCCATAGTGAAGCGTTCCCTGTCCCAATCGCAGGAGGAGCCCAGCTTTTTAAGCTGGCTGATAATGCGCCCGCCGTACTCTTTTTTCCAGTCCCATGCGCGCTCCAAAAAGCCTTCCCGGCCAAGGTCGTCCTTGCTGACGCCCTCTTCCTTCAGCTTTTCAATAATTTTTACCTCCGTGGCAATGCTTGCATGATCCGTCCCCGGCTGCCAAAGAGCGTTATATCCCTGCATCCTCTTAAACCGGATTAAAATATCCTGCATGGTATTGTCCAAGGCGTGGCCCATGTGAAGCTGTCCGGTGATATTGGGAGGCGGAATCACAATCGTAAATGGCTTTTTGCCGTAATCCACTTCCGCGTGAAAATATTTTTTGTCCATCCATTTCTGGTATAATCTGTCCTCAATCCCCTTGGGGTCGTAAGTCTTTGCAAGTTCCCTGCTCATGATTATGATTTCTCCTCGTCTCTCCTCTTTCTGTTCACGGGCCGCCGCTGATACTTTTTTGCGTATCTGGGACTGCCATTAAAAATTTTCTTCTTAAACCGTGATTTGGTAGGAGGCTTTCCACGCCTCCCCCGGCGCGGCGATGTTTCCCCACTCCCGCTCCCTTAAGTCTCCCGCAAAACCTTCTCTGTCGCATCTGCCGTACCATGGCTCAATGCAGATAAAAGGCGCTTCATGGCGTGGGGACCAAATTCCGTACACAGGCGCGTCCATGGACACGGTGACATAGGGCTTTTTGTCCGCTCCGCATAGGGAAACCTGCTTTACCTGATAGTTTTCTAAAAGCAGCGTATCGCAATCAAATAAATGCTCCGTCACCGCCAGATAGCCCTCGTCTAAATCGTAAGTTCCCTTTTCATTTATCACAAGACCGTCGCGAATTCTGGTGCTTTCAATGCTTTCCGCTCCCTCAAAATAAAGATAACAGTCTGACTTTTCCTCTCTATCTCCAATGGGGCAGTTGAAAGCCGGATGCGCCCCGATGGAAAAGGGAAGCTCTCCCTTGCCGGGATTTTCTACCTGCCAAAGTACCTCCACCCCGGAGGCAAGAAGCCGATATCCAAGCTTTAACGCAAATTCAAAGGGATATTTTTCCCTCGTCTGCTCATTATCCCTTAACACAAACCAAATTTCGTCCTCTTTTTGGGAAGACACCTCAAACTCCATATCCCTTGCAAAGCCATGCTGATTCATGGAATAGGTTTTCCCGCCCGTCCTGTACTCCTTGTTGTTCACCGAGCCCACAAATGGAAACAAAATCGGCGCGCTCCTGCCCCAAAAGGCCGGGTCGGCTTTCCATAAATACTCCGTTCCCGCAGCTAATTTTTTCAGAGATTTCAGCTCCGCTCCCTTTGAGTTGATTTCAATCGATACCGCTTCGTTTTTTAATGTGTATACCGCCATGTTTTCTCTCCTAATCTTTATGTTAAAAGCTGCCTAGCATATATTTATGTTAAGCAGCTCTTGGTTACTCCATTTATGGCTATGCCGTCATATTCATTTGATAAGCTTCTATTGCTCTCTGTATCTGAAACAAATTTCCGCCTGACTGCAAACGAATCATTTCTTCTGATGAGCTGCCTGCCGCTTTTTCGGTCGTATCACCAGCCATACCGCCAGCTGTGCTATTAGCCACGCTCTTAGCTATGCCATTCGCTATGCCGCCAGCGCCTTCCGCCGGTTTAAAATCCTCCAAAGCTTCCGAGGCGTTCAGCTCCCTTGCAGAATTCCGCACGCCAGCCGCTGCCGCCTTGGCGGAAACGTCGCCTGCTGCTGCCTCCATGCGCTCAGCCGTCTTTGCCAGCTCAGGGCCGCCAAGCACTTCCTCCGCATCCATTAAGCTTTCCGTATCCTCATCTGTTTTCATGAATCTGGAGGCGTTCTGCCTCCCCAGCCACATTTGCCTTTCCAGTATATTCCCGAAATTGATTGTCTCCCCCTTCCGCAGAGGATTTTCGTTGCGCTGCGCCTTCTCAAGCTCCGAAAAATCCGTTCTGCCGGAGGTTAAATCATCTCCGATAGCGGAAATTTTAGAAAGGCTGCCGCCGCTCAATCTGTTTGTATTATAAATATATGGCCTGAAACTGACCGCACCAATCTGCATGACTGCTCCTTTCTGCTCAAACCAGTTTTTTATCCCTGTATCGTATGATTTTTATTATAATGTACCTAGCACGTAAAGTCAACAGTTGCTAAAATTCATTGTAGCCCAAAAGTGCGGTAAATCATAAGCAATATAATCGCCTGCATTTTCCAAATCCTCTTCCGCCAGCTCGGTAATTTCAATCTGATACCGCCCTATTCCCATATTTTCTTTCCAGCCTGTCGCATACAGCGTTAAAGTCTTTTGTCCTGCCTTCCTTTATCTGCTCTAATCCTTCCAGCACAAGCTCCCGAACCTCTTCTTTCTGTTTATCCAGTATATTTTGATACTCTTCCCTTACCGCAGCCGCCATAAAAAACCAGTCCTTTCCACGCCTCAATCCTCAATATCCACATACTCCGCGTCGATAATCTTTTCCTTACGCCGCTTCACCTTGAAAATCCTCGACAGTATCCATATATCGGAAACGCCGTCGTAAATAAGGAAAACCCCAATCATTCTAACTACCGTCTCCGCCACCTGGAAGGGATTGTAAACAAGAATCCCGCCGAAAACCACCGTGAGAATCCCAAATAAAAGGGCGAGCCACCATTTGTCGTAGCCGTCCCTTTGGAGGGAGATTGCCTGAACCACATTATGTATCCCGTGTATCACAATCAAAACGCCCACTATCACGGGAACCGCCATAATCATCATTTCCGGCCGCATTAAAATCCAGACGCCGATTACCGCAAGGACAATGCCGAAAATCATCATTCCCTGAGATAAAATCGTCCTTTCCCTGTTTAGCAGGTAAAGCAGTACCTGCAAGAGCCCGTATAAAAGCAGCATCCCTCCCAGCAGCATACACACCAGCCGCATGGTAGTGCCCGGCCAGATTAGGAGCACCACCCCAAGCAGCGCGCACAGCGCCGCCGAAATTGTATAATTTGCCTTTAATCCCTTTAAAAATTCCGACATGTCAATCTCTCCTTTTTCTATTATCATTTTTGCGCGGCCTCCGCCGCCTTTTCACAGCCTCATATATAAGATAAGCCATATATCCAAGAACCGCCCCAAAGCAATTGAGCAGAATGTCATCCACGTCAAAAGCGCCAAATGCGCTGAAAAGCTGAAAAACCTCAATGCCCAGCACAAACAAAAAAACATTCGCAAGCATCACAAAAAAATTCTTTCCGCGCTTTATAATATAAGGGAACATAAATCCAAAGGGAGCAAACACTACCACGTTTCCCACCAGATTTTCAAAGCTGTTCAGCTTATAGGAATAATCTATATACATACGTATGGTTTTAAACAACGTAAAATTAGCCGTATCCAAACCCTCCAGAATCACTTCCCTTGTCCATGAATCCGAGATAGCCCGAAGCTGTTCCAAAGGGTATTTAAAAATGATAACCTTAATTACTACAACCAAATAAAGAAAAAAGATGAGCCTGACATGTTTCTCAAGAAACTGTCCGACTTTCACTGATAACGAACCTCCATTAAAGTAAGTCCTTTTGCGGGGACAAGCTCCCCGGCGTTTTCCCGCAGGCCTAAAGTCAAAATTTCCGCAATATCCTCCGGCTTTCTCTTGTGTAATCCCACCTCTAACAGCGTTCCCGTCATAATCCTAACCATATGGAATAAAAAGCCGTTCCCACTGTACCAAAAACGAATTTCATCCTGCCTCGCCCCAAAGGACGCGCTTCCCGTCCTTTCGATTCTGATTGTATCGATTGTCCTTATTGTAGATTTTTTACTTTTTTTGCTGGAAGTAAACGCCTTGAAGTCATGGGTTCCCATAAGATAAGGCAGCGCCTTTTCCATTGCTTTTACGTCCAGTTCCTCCTCAATAGTATGCGCAAATTTTCTGTCAAATACATGCGGCACGTCAGAATTTATTACCCGGTAACAATAAGTTTTTCCTTTTGCGTTCAGGCGGCTGTGAAACCGCTCCGAGGCCTCGGCAATGGAAACCACCGCAATATCCTCAGGGAGATACAAATTCATACGGTCCATAATCTCGGAAGGGTCCATTTTCTTCCCCTCACTATTGATATGGAAATTTGCCGCCTGCCCCAAGGCATGGACGCCCGCGTCGGTTCTTCCGGAGCCGAAAACCTCAATTTTCTGCCCCGTCATTTTCGACAGCACCGCCTCCAATTTTCCCTGAATGGTGTTTTCCGTATTTCCCTGCTTCTGCCACCCTTGATATCTTGTTCCCTCATACTGCAAAACAATTCTGTAATTTGCCACTTAGCGCCTCCGTCTTAAACCTGCCAAGGATTCTCTTTTCCTTCCACAAAATATTTGCAGCCCATAAGGGAATCTCTTACCACCGTCTTTACACAATCGTCCGTGTAAAAAGCCATGTGATGGCTCACTGTCACATTGGGGAAGCCTCTTAAAATTGCCAGCTCCCTGTTATTAAGTATATCTGACTTATGATCATAATAATACAGACCAAACTCATTTTCAACCACATCAAGCCCCGCGCCGCCAATTTTTCCACTTTCAATCCCGGAAATTAAGGCTTCAGAATCAATTAAGCCCCCTCTGGCCGTGTTGATAATCATAACGCCGTCTTTCATCTGCGAGATAGCCTGCGCGTTTATCATGTGGTAATTGTCGTCAGTTAAGGGCGCATGCAGCGTAATCACGTCGGCCATGCTCCACATTTCCTCCAGCGTCACATAGGGCGCGCCCATCTCTTTTACCTCCGCGCTCTCATACAAATCATAGGCAAGACGCCTGCACCCAAAGCCGGAAAGATTCCGCAAAACTGTTTTTCCAATTCTGCCGGTACCGATAACGCCCACCGTCAAATCCTTAAGCTCCCTTCCCTGAATTCCCATTAAAGAATAATCCTGTATGTTAGTGCGCTCCATAATGCGCTTCATTTTCCGAATGGTCATAAGAATCAACATCACCGCATAGTCGGCCACCCCGCAGGGGCCGTAGGGCGCGTTGGCGACCGTCATTCCAAGGCTTTTTGCCGCTTTCACGTCGATATGGTCATATCCGATAGTCCTTGTGGTGATATACTTTACGCCGTAATCCGCAAAAACCTTGAGAAGCTCCTCCGGCATTTTTGAGGTGAGGATATCGATGCACTCCGAGCCTTTTGCAAGGGCGGCGTTCTCCTTATCCGGCGCGTCGGGGCATAAAACCAGCTCTATGCCCAGCTCCTTCCCGTATTTTTCAAACAATTCCCTCTCGTCGAAGGCCCTGCAGTTATAAACTGTCACTTTCATTTTTTGCTTCTTCCCTTCCGCGCCGTTCTTTGCGCTTTTTCTCCGATTCCCTGTAAATACGCACCGCCTCCATATCCTCGTCGGTTAAGTGGCGGAAATTGCTGATGCTGGCGTACAATACTTTCAAGCTGTTGATTGTGGTGTTGAAAACGCCCTCCTCGTACATGTTCAGCACGATAATGCCGATGGGAACCGCGATAATCATTCCCCAGACGCCGCCTGCTTTATATCCCAAAAACAAGAGAAACAAGGTTGGAATCGGCGCAAGCCCCATGGAATCCCCCATAATCTTCGGCTGGATTAATTGCCTTGCCAGCTGCCCCACTCCCCAGATAACGAGAAGCCCAATTACCACCGTGTAATCGCCGCTTAAAAACTTCACCAAGGCCCACGGCAGCAAAACCGTCCCGGTCCCGAAAAAGGGAAGCAAATCAAGAAACGCCACGCCGATAGCAATGATAAAAGCATACCGCACCTTTAAAACGGTAAAGCCCACGCCTAAAAGTAAATACATCCAAAGCTCAATCTTAAGCTGCGCTTTAAAATATCCTCCCACTGCGTGCCTTAAGCCTCTTTTTACCATGTTCCAGCGTTCGATAAGGGCCTCCGGCATCACTTTTGCAAGCAGATTAGGGACGTAATCTTTCTCCGCTACAAAGAGATAGGCGGACAGAACGCACATAATAATTCCAATAAGGATAGACGGCAAATCCATTGCAAAGCGACCAAGGGCTTCCAGCGTCGGTTCGCTTAAGCCCCCAAAGAAGTCGCCCAGATAGTCCTCTATGTTCACAGTAATTTTCTTTAAGGATTCCTGAAAACGCTCCGGCAAAAACCGCCCCGCCTTTTCCAGCGTTTCGCCTACCTCCTCAAAGTCCTCCAGCGTGCTCTCCCACATGTTGGGCACTTCCTGCACAAAGCTTACCGTCTCTTCCACAACCTTTGCACCCAAGAGATACCCCGCAAGGATAACCAGCGCAATAACGGAAATTATCACGAAAGCTGCTCCCGCTTTTCTCTTAATCTTTAACTGCTTTTCAAAAAATTTCACCAGCGGGCTTGCAATCAGCGCGATAATCCACCCAACCACAAAGGGCATAAACATAATGATAAGTCTGGGCAGCAGAAAGATACACGCCAGCAGGGCGGCCAGCATAATCCCCAAATTGACAAACACTTTCAAGTAAATTCTTTTATTTCCCACTTTTACACCGCCTCTTTTACCACATGCGTCAGAAGCGCGCTTCCACGCCTTTTGCCCGTAGGTTCCAAGGATGCGCTTCCACGTCTTTTTCTCCTGTCGCAGGTTCTGTCAGGAGCGCGCTTTCTCCTTCTTTTTGCTGCAGGTTTCAAGGATGCGCTTCCTCCGCCTCTTCCAGATAGGCGTCCAAGAGCCCGTATATTTCCTCCCGGCCGCGCTTATTTAACGCCGACCATGGAATGACGGTGACGCTCTCCCTGCACCCTAATCCCTCCCGAATCATTTTCAAATGCTTTGCAAGCTGGCTGGGCTTGATTTTGTCCTGTTTGGTTGCAATCACCACCGGCTCGAAGCCGCTTTTTATAATCCAGCTATACATCATTTTATCGTTGTCCGAGGGTTCATGGCGTATATCCACCAAAAGAAAAACCGCCTTAAGCTGCTGGGAAGTGTGGAGATAATTTTCAATCATTTCCCCCCATCTAGCCTTTTCCTCCACATTTACCTTGGTGTAGCCGTATCCCGGCAAATCCACAAAATATAACTGATCGTTGACATTATAATAATTGATTGTCTGGGTTTTTCCCGGTGAAGAGCTGGTTCTCGCCAGCGACTTCCGGTTCATCAGCCCGTTAATCAGGGAGGATTTCCCCACGTTGCTCCTGCCCGCAAAGGCAAATTCCATATGACTGTTTACCGGCAGCGCGCTTGTCACGCCGCACACCGTCTCAAGACTTACATTTTTAATTACCATTCTTTCCTCGCTTCTTACAAAAATCATTTCAGCAGCGCGTGTCTGAAAACGTCTTTCATGCTTTTTACATAAGTGATAACCAGCCCGTCCTTAATCTCGCCCGGAATCTCCTCGATATCTTTTTTGTTCTCCGCAGGCACCAGCACTTCTTTAAGGCCCGCCATGCGGGCGGCAAGTATTTTTTCCTTGAGGCCGCCGATAGGCAGCACCCTGCCCCGCAAAGTCACCTCGCCGGTCATGGCGATGTCGCTCCGCACCGGCTTGCCTGTAATGGCCGAGTACAGCGCCGTCGCCATGGTAATCCCCGCAGAGGGGCCGTCCTTCGGCACCGCTCCCTGAGGAATATGTATGTGAAAATCATTTTCCTTGAACAGCTTCGGGGAAATATTGCTTTCCCCGCCGATGGCGCGCACGAAGCTCATGCCAATCATGGCCGACTCTTTCATCACGTCGCCCATCTGCCCCGTCAGCTCTATCTCTCCTTTGCCCGGCATCATGTTCACTTCAATTTGAAGGGTATCGCCGCCGACGCTGGTCCACGCCAGACCGCGCACAATCCCCACCTGCGGATCCTTGTTGGCCTTATCCAAGCTGTACTTTCTCTTTCCCAAGTACTTATCCAGATTGGAGGCTGTCACCTTTATCCTGTCAGGCATCCCCTCCACCGTCACGATGTCGTAGCCGTACTCCGTCTCGTAAACCTCTTTCGTCACAAGGGCCTCTTTCGCCTCAAGAATTTCCTTCGCTGATTTTCGGCAGATATCGCCGATTTTTCTCTCAAGCTCCCGGACGCCCGCTTCCTTTGTGTAATAGGTAATGATGTTTTTCAGCGCGCCGTCCTGAATGGCAAGCATCCTGTTTGTGATTCCGTTGCGCTCCATCTGCTTTTTCAGCAAATGCTCCTTTGCAATGTGAAACTTTTCGTTTTCCGTGTAGCTGCTCACCTCTATCACTTCCATACGGTCCAAAAGGGGCCTTGGTATGGTTTGGGTGGTGTTGGCCGTCGCCACAAAAAGCACCTCGGACAAATCCAGCGGAATCTCCACATAGTGATCCCTAAATCTCACGTTCTGCTCTCCGTCAAGCACCTCCAAGAGCGCGGAAAAGGTGTCGCCCTTGTAATCGTTGCTCACCTTGTCAATTTCATCCAAGAGCATAAGGGGGTTCTTTACGCCCGCCTGCTTCAACCCGGCTACAATCCGCCCCGGCATGGCCCCCACATAAGTCTTTCGGTGGCCTCTTATCTCCGCTTCGTCCCGGACGCCGCCCAGACAAATCCGCACGTATTTCTTGTCAAGGGCCTCCGCCATACTCCTTGCAATGGAAGTTTTCCCGGTTCCCGGAGGGCCCACCAGACAAATAATGGGGCTCTCCCCCTTCTGCGTGAGCTGCCGCACCGCAAGGAATTCCAAGATGCGCTCCTTTACCTGAGTAAGTCCGTAATGATCCCTTTCAAGAATCTCACTGGCCCGCTTCATGCTCTCGTTGTCCTTGGAGGCCTTATCCCACGGCAAATCCAAAAGCGTCTCTATGTAAGCCCGCTCCACCGCTCCCTCCGAGCTGTTTCCCGCAAACTTTTCAAACCGCGTAATTTCTTTTTGAATTTTCGCCTTGACCTCCTCGGAGGCCTCCAGCTTTGCAAGGGCTTCCTCAAACTGGTCCGCGTCGGAAAAGGACCCGTCCTCCCCCAGCTCCTCCCGGATATACTGAAGCTGCTCCCGAAGCAGATATTCCCTTTGATTCTTGTCCACCCGGTCCTTCATTCTGTGGGCCAGCTCTTCCCTTGCCTTTGCAATCTCTATCTCGTTCAAAAGATGCCCGCACAAAATGTCGTAGCGTTCCTTTATGTCAACGGCCTCAAGAATCTGCTGCTTTTTTTCATAGCCGATGGGGAGGTTCATAGCAATCTGATCCATCAAGCTGCCCGGCTCGGTGACAAGGGCATACCTTTGAAGTGCGTTTTTATCCAGCTTGGGGTAATGGGAGGCAAAGGCGGTAAAATACTCCTTTATCTGCCGCAGCAAAGCTTCCCTTTCCACCTCGTCCTCCGGCGCAAGGCCTCCTCTGTCAAAAAGCTCCTCCACATATCCCTCAAGATATCTGGCGTTCTCCTCGCAAATTCCATGGAGCCTTCCCCGTCCAATTCCTTCCACAAGCACCCTGACAATCTGGTTTGGGAGCTTGGTAATCTGCTTCACAACGCAGACGGTTCCCATTTCATAAAGCTCTTCCCTCTTGGGGTTTTCGACGCCCGCGTCCTTTTGGGCCGTCAAAAAAAGCTTCCCTCCGCCCGCCATGGCCTGCTCAAGAGCCTGAACGGATTTCTCCCTGTTTAAATCAAAATGAATTGCAATATCCGGCAAAATTGTCATTCCCCGCAGCGGAATCACCGGCATCATGACAAACGCCCCGGCTTCTATTTTCTTCTCACACATAAAAATCCTCATTTATCCTTGGCGCAAAATATTATCGCCTTACTTGGTAAAAAAATTTGCCTTGTTTGACACAAAAATCATTGTATCACTTGGCTCAAACTTCCGCCCTGCTTGGCGCAAAATGCCGCCCTGCTTGGCGCAGCCGCCCTACATGGCGCAAAATGCCACCCCACATGGCGCAAAATGCCGCCTTTCAGGCGGCATTTTTATAAAAGAATCCCATGCGTTTTATTCAAACTGCCAGAAGCTTATCTGGCTCTGCGCATTAGTTCACGATGAATTAATAAAGGCTCGCTGGTTCCTTCTATTGCGCCCTTTGTAATAACACATTCTTCAATTGTATCGTCCGAGGGAATCCGGTACATTACGTCCATCATTGCTTTTTCCATGATGGAGCGCAGCCCTCTTGCGCCGGTCTTGCGCTCAAGCGCCTGCTTTGCAATGAGCCTTACCGCGTCCTCCTCGAAGGAAAGCTCCACGTCGTCAAATCCAAAAAGCTTTTGATACTGCTTAATCAAGGCGCTTTTCGGCTCCTTCAAAATCCTCACAAGAGCGTCCTCGTCAAGCCCCTGCAGCGTTACCGTGATGGGAACTCGTCCCACAAATTCGGGAATCAAACCAAATTTCATCAAATCCTGAGGGGTCACTTCCTTTAACACCTCTCCGATATCCCGATTGTTCTTGCTTGCAATTTCCGCGTCAAAACCGATGGAATTGCGGTTCAATCTGTTTTCAATAATTTTTTCCAATCCGTCGAAGGCCCCGCCGCAGATAAATAAAATATTGGAGGTATCCACCTGTATGAGTTCCTGATGGGGATGCTTCCGCCCGCCCTGCGGCGGCACGCTGGCAATCGTACCCTCAACGATTTTGAGAAGAGCCTGCTGAACGCCCTCGCCGGATACGTCTCTGGTGATGGATACATTTTCGCTTTTCTTGGTAATCTTATCTATCTCATCGATATAAATAATTCCAAGCTGGGCCCGCTCCACATCGTACTCCGCCGCCTGTATCAGCTTCAAGAGAATGTTCTCCACATCCTCGCCCACATAGCCCGCCTCCGTCAAGGTGGTAGCGTCCGCTATGGCAAAGGGCACGTTGATAATCTTGGCAAGGGTCTGGGCCAGATAAGTCTTTCCTGAACCCGTAGGCCCAAGAAGGATAATATTGCTCTTTTGAAGCTCCACATCGTCCATATCTCTGGGCGCCGTCACACGCTTGTAATGATTGTACACGGCGACGGAGAGAACCTTCTTTGCTTCCTCCTGCCCCACCACGTAATCGTCCAAAAATTCCTTGATTTCCACCGGCTTTAACAGGTTAATGTCAAATTCTGTCTCCTCGACCTCTTCTTCCTCCTCGTAGCCCTCGTCCACGATATCCGCGCATATCTCCACGCACTCGTCGCAAATGTAGACGCCCGCCGGACCGGCAATGAGCTTTCTCACCTGATCCTGCGTTTTATTACAAAAAGAACATCTGATATTGTCAGAATTTCTCCCTGCCATTTTCTTTCCCCTTATCACAAAAATATAAATTACTTATTGTCTGACCGTTTTGTATAAATCCTGTCAATCAGCCCGTATTCTTTTGCTTCCTCGGCGGTCATCCAGTTATCCCTTTCCGTATCCGCCGCAATTACATCATAATCTTTGCCGGTATTTTCCGCCAGTATCCTATTTAATTTTTCTTTTGTCTGTAAAATGTGCTTGGCCGCAATCTCAATCTCCGTGGCCTGCCCCTGCGCGCCGCCAAGAGGCTGGTGAATCATGATTTCCGCGTTGGGGAGGGCAAGCCTTTTTCCCTTGGTTCCCCCCGCCAGCAAAAACGCGCCCATGCTGGCCGCCATGCCCATGCAGTTGGTAGCCACGTCGCACTTGATGTACTGCATGGTATCGTAGATTGCCATGCCCGCCGTTACGCTTCCGCCGGGACTGTTGATATAAAACTGAATATCCTTCTCCGGATCCTCAGCCTCCAAAAACAATAGCTGCGCCACAATCAAACTGGCCGTCACATCGTTGACTTCCTCGCCTAAAAAAATAATTCTTTCCTTTAAAAGTCTTGAATAAATATCGTAGGAGCGTTCGCCCCTGCTGGTCTGCTCTATGACATAAGGCACTAAACTCATAAATCTAAAACCTCCTGCTGTTTATTCCCGCGAGCAACGAGCCAAGTGGCTGCTTGCAGACATTTGGCGACTGCCGCGAGGCTTATCTGCTCTTTGAAAAAGAGCTGATGCCGCCCCGGCGAGGGGTCAATACCCCGCCCTTTGGGGCGTTTCAATTTCCATGCCCCGCTGCTTGTGGCGGGGTCATTGACTTCTCCTCGGCTTTCTTTGTCTCAACCGCGCTTGCAGCGGCAAATTCGGCTGCCTTTCTCACCGCAATATCTCCCTTAATCTGGGACACATTTCTTTCAGGAAGCATTTCCTTTACCTTATCCACTTCCATCTGGTAAGCTTCCGCCATCACCTTCATCTCTTCCTCGTAATCCTCCTCGGTGGCCTCAATGTTTTCAGCCTTGGCAATGGCCTCCAGTACCAGCCTTGCCTTGATTCTCTTTTCAGCCTGAGGTTTTACCTGCGTCATAAGACGTTCTCTGGAAGTGCCTGTAAACTGATAATACTGCTCCGGTGAAAACCCCTGCATCTGCATCCTCTGCATAAACTCGTCAACCATCTGTCTCTGCTGGGTCTCCAGCATCGCATCGGGGATTTCCATATCGGAATCGTTCACAATAGCGTCGATAACCGCCTCTTCTCTGGCATTTTTGGCTTCTTTTTCCTTTGTTTCTATCAGCGTAGCCCGCACGCTCTCCTTGTATTCCTCCAAGGTCTCAAATTCCGATATCTCGCTGGCAAATTCATCGTCCAGCTCAGGAAGCTCTTTTTCCCTGATTTCCTTTACCGTACACTTGAAGGTTGCGTCTTTTCCCTTTAATTCCTCCGCCTGATAATCCTCCGGGAAGGTCACGTGAATCTCTGTTTCCTTATCAAGTTCCGCGCCGATAAGCTGCTCCTCAAAGCCCGGAATGAACGCGCCGGAGCCGATGGTAAGAGAATAATCCTCTCCCTTTCCGCCCTCGAAAGCCACGCCGTCCACAAAGCCTTCAAAGTCAAGAACCGTCATATCGCCGTCTTTTACCGGCCTATCCTTTATCTCAATATTTCTGGCGTTGCGTTCTCTCTCCCGGTTAATCTCCGCATCCACATCCTCGTCGGTGACGGTGGTATTAATCGCCTCGATTTCCACGCCCTTATACTTGCCCAATTTTACCTCAGGCTTCAACGCAACTGTGGCGGTAAAAATAAAAGGCTTGCCTTTTTCAATCTGGGTCACGTCAATTTCAGGGGAAGAAGTGATTTCCTCTCCGCACTCGTCCGCCGCCTTCTCATAGGCATCCGGTATCATTTCATTGATAGCATCGTCGTAAAACACCTCCGGGCCATACATCTTTTCTATCATTTGACGGGGCGCTTTGCCCCTGCGGAATCCGGGAATATTTATCCTGTTTTTATTCTTCATGAAAGCGTTCTGCAGCGCCTTCTCCACTTCCTCCGCCGGAACCTCAATCGTCAGCTTCGCCATATTTTTTTCTAATTTTTCCACCTGTACGCTCATTTCCAGTATGTCCTCCTTAATCCTTCCTGTGTCCCTTATTTATTTCTTATTTCTAAACATACTCACAGTCATTTTACGATTATAGCATACCCGGAAAAAAATTACCAGATTTTTATAAAATTATTACAATTTATAAAATTGTTACAATTGCTGTATAAAATAACAAATACCACACTTTGTAAGCCCGCTTATGTTCAGCCAAAAAAGCCGCCGCATCCATGATTTAAGCTATCATCAATACGGCGGCTTCTATCCTGTGCTTATGAATTTATATACAAAGAGCTTTCTGCCTTTTCGTATTCCTCCTCCGTATATCCCATGGCTTCTATCTGCTCCCTTGTAATATTTGCCTTAATCATTCTTCCAATCGCGGCAATTCTCTCTTTTGTAATTCCCTGTTCAATTCCATTTTCCCATGCCCGCTCGCCAAGGACTTCTGACCAATTACACATAATCTGGATTCTCCCTTCTAATTCGGCGGTCATTTTCATTCCATATTCATCCGCCAAAATACGTTTCTTCTCCGCTGCATCTTTTCCTGAAACCAGCTCTTCCAACATGGCTATCAATACATTTTGAGATTTTCTTATTTTTTCTCCTGAACCGCAGCCCGCTCCATTTCTTATATTGATAATGATGCCTTTCATCAAATCTGTATGATATGGATTTTTCTTATTCCCAAAAACTGTTTTCCTGTCAAGGCTGATTTCCTCAATGGAATCTTCCTCCTCGTCATTGTCCATACATATCCAAATACTTCGGACTTTTTTCAAATTGTCAAAATCGCTGTGGAAAAATTCCGTCTGCTTCTGGGCCGAAATCATTCTTGCAAGATAAAAAACAATCCTATTTTCCAGATGATAGCCCAGCCTGCCGGAATCCGACGACTTCTGCGCTTCAATATTAATAAGAATCTTTATTTCTCTTTCCTTGTGATACGCCGTAAAGCGGATATCATAATAGATAACGCCCTCGCCCGGAACGTTATCCTCCGTTACAGTTCCTTTCACGCGTCCCAAATTGGAAAGTCCTGCATCCACCGGCTTTGTTCCTATTTCAATATCATCGCCAATGCAGCCCGTGATATCTTCAATCGCCATATCCTGAAATTCTTCGACTGTATATTTTAAAATCCATGAAAGTATCTGTTTGTCCGCAAGCAGGTATTTTATGCTTGTATCATAGGCAGAACCTGCATCGCTCGTTGCATCTACCGCCTGCGCTAAATTTGTTTTTATCATTCGTTCCTTCTTTCTTTTATATTATATGTGATTTAAACGCCAAAATCAATTGCTGCAAAAATTTCAAACAACTTATACAAAAATTTTAAGCAACTCATTATCGGCTGTAATTCAAAAACAGTTGCGGTTTTATCCCTTTCCTTATATACTGAAAAAGTCAAAAAATTACACGCAAACTCCGTCATGCCATTGATTTGGCAAAGCTAAGCTGCAAAAGCAAAGCGGAAATGAGGAAAATTATGAAATTATCAGCCAAACAGCTTGCCCAGACTGCGCTGCTGCTTGCCATTTGCATTGCCAGCCAGTTTTTCAAAAACCTTTCCGTCTACATCACCGGGCCGGTAGTGAACGCTGCCATCATTATTGGGGTTTTAGCCGTAGGCTTGTGGAGCGGGCTTTTTATCAGCATCATCGCCCCTGTCACCGCCTTTCTTATCACCGGCTCTCCCATTATGGCCGCCATTCCCCTTATGTTTCCCGCCGTCATGGGCGGAAATATCGTCCTTGCCCTATGTACATGGTATTTTCAAAACAGAACAAGACTGCCCTGCAGGCTGGCTGTGGGCCTGCTTCTTGGCTCGGCCTTAAAGGCCGCCTTTATGGGGATTGTCATCGTGCTGATTCTTCTTCCCTCCTTCGGCGGAAACATCGCCGCAAAGCTTCCCAAACCGGAGGCCCTGCCCGGCGTTTTGGCCGCCGCAAGGATTACCTTTTCTATCACCCAACTGATTACCGCACTCACCGGGAGCCTGCTGGCTTACCTTATCTGGAGGCCGCTGAGGAAATTTTTGCAAGGTAATGATTAATACGCTCGGCTGGCGCCTCGCTGCACGCGGTGCTCGCCAACTGGAAGTGCAAGTGCTTCCGCTCTGCTCGCCCGCTCGGCTGGCGCCTCGCTGCACGCGGTGCTCGCCAACTGGAAGTGCAAGCACTTCCGTTTGGCTCGCTACTCGCGCACAAAGTGACCCGGCTGCGTTGGGGCAGTCGGGCCACTTTTTTGTCCGTTATGCCGCGAACCGCGGCGTCCGGTTTTGTTATTTCATAGCTTCTTCTTGCTTCTTAATCATTCTGCGAACCATCTCGCCGCCGATAGAACCGGCTTCCTTGGATGTTAAGTCGCCGTTGTAACCCTCTTTCAAATTAACACCAAGCTCAGAAGCAACTTCTGTCTTAAAGCGGTCCATAGCTTCCTTGGCTTCAGGAACTTCTACTCTATTAGATTTGCTGCTTGCCATCTTTTTCACCTCCGTTATTTTATTTGACCGTACTGCAGTCATATCTCAGGATAAGCTTTAAAGTGTCCGCTTATCCTGAAGTTTCCTCCCTCAAAGCGTTTTCTTTATGCTTTATCCTGTTCATAGTATTAACGGTACTTGCGAAAATATTATGGTAAGTTTTTCCGTTTTAAAAGCTGCGAATCTTGTCGCTTCCGTCGTCCGTGGTATTTTCTATGGATTTAACAATCAAATAATATCCGTAATCGGCGCTGACCTGCACATAGACCCTGTCCCCTGCCTTGTGCCCCATAAGCGCCTTGCCTATAGGCGATTCAATACTCACAAGGCCTTCTAAGGAATTGCCCCGCATGGTCGTTACGATTTTGTATTTTTCGATTTCGCCGTCCTCCTCAAACTCCACCTCCACGGTGTTGTTGATGCCGATTTCATCCTCCTTGGAGTCGTCGGGAATCACCTGCGCCGTCTTAATCATCCGCTCCAAAAAGCGAATCCGGCTTTCATTTTTATTCTTTTCCCGTTTTGCGGCGTAATACTCAAAATTTTCACTTAAATCCCCGTGGGCTCTGGCTTCCTTTACCGCCTCCAAGAGCTTCGGCCGGACGACTAGCTTTCTCTCCTCTATCTCGGCCTCCATGGCCTCGATATCCTTTTGCGTCAACTGATTAAACATTTCATTCCCCTTATCATATTGCCGCAAGGAGAATCCATCGCAGATAGAAGAATTCCTTTACGGCCTGCCGCGCATCAGCGCAGTTCACTATTAACCGATTCCCATGCCTCCCGCTTCCAGCTCCACGGTCACCAGCTTTTTGCAAAGATACTGAATCAAATCTTTTCTGGTGATGATTCCAATAAACCGCTTTCTGTCGTCAATCACCGGGACAAAATTCTGGCTCATCGCCTTATTCAGCAAATGCTCCATATCCACGTCCACATCCACCGGCTCGTTGTCCCGCCTGCGTTTTAGCGCCGTCATGGGTATCTTTTCAGCTCCCTGAAGGGATAAATTATTTTTTTCCTTTATATACCAAAGCAAATCCCCTTCCGTGAGCGTGCCTATGTAGCGCCCGTCCTTTTTTCTGATAACCGGAATAGCGGAGTACTTGTGATTTTCCATTTTTTCCAGCACCTGACGGAGCGTATCCGTATCGTATACGTACGCCACCTCGCTTTTCGGCGTCAAAAAAAACAATATATTCATTTGTATTTTCTCCAGTTATTTCATGTAAACAATTTTTTCCGCCATGGCATCCGCGGCCTCTTTATCCACCAGATACTCCAAGATGGCAAGACTAAAGGGAATCGCGCAGCCCATGCCCCGCCCGGTGATAACATTTCCATCGCGCACCGCAGGCTCATAAACAACAGACGCGCCCTCAAGCTCTTTCTCAAAGCCGGGATATACAATCGCTTTCTTTCCATTTAAAATGCCTCTATGGCCCAATATGGACGGAGCCGCGCAGATAGCGCACACCAGCTTCCCGGAAGCGGCAAAAGCATCCACCTGAGCCATAAGCGCTTCGCAGGCCTCCAAATTCTTTGTCCCCGCAAGGCCGCCGGGCAGCACAATCGCGTCTATCTCATCAAAATTCACGTCCTTTAATACGCCGTCCATCTGCACGGGAATTCCGTGAGAACCCGTCACCACCTTTTCATCCGTGATGGATACCATCTTCGCATCTATACGCTGTCTGCGCAAAATGTCCACCACCGTAAGCGCTTCTATCTCCTCGTAGCCTTCTCCAAAAAAAATACATACCTTGCTCATAATATAACCCATCTCTTTCTTTTATATTTTTATTTCCGCAGGCAGCGCCAAAAGACTGCCTTGCAGCCATTTC
>JAMPGS010000059.1 GCA_023663815.1 Clostridium sp. | reverse complement strand
GCTGTTTCCAGTACCACTGCAGCCAAAACCGCCATTGCCTCCACAGCATAAAAGTAAAGCTACTAAAATCAGACAATTCATGCTTTTATCACTCCTTTTTCATATGCTTTATCATATGCAGGAGTTAAAAATATGTTAAATCCTACCTTTTTCGCAAAATTCTCTTTTTCCGCAAAACTCGCCTTCGGATATAGGCAAAGGTTTCCTCTTCCCCGCGCTTTGCAAGCATACGAAGAAGCTTTTCCAAAAGCTTCTTTGTCTCCGGATGCATGGGCGCTTTTTCCTTTCCTTTTGAATAATATGCAAGAGGCGAAGCGTCCATATAGGCGGCCCCGTTGTAGACCTTGCAGGCGGCAATTCTGTCCATCAGCATCTCGACCACATAGTTTACCGGCATAGGCGCCGGGGCCATTCCTCCCGCAATGGACTTGGTGCTGTAATCAATCCAGTACTCGTAGTGATGCTTGTTCCGCCCCTTGTGGTGAAGCCACGCCGTAGAATAACCAATCGCCTCCCGCTCGGCGTTGTTGGGGCTTCTGTTGCCCTGATAATACTTTGCGCCTACCCAAAATTCGTCGGGGCTGTATTTTGATAGGTCGTGCAAAAGTCCCTGCCGGTACAATCCCACCTTAAAGCACCCTTGCATGACAAGATATTTATGATACGTTATGGTTTTAAAATGTTTCCAGACCTTCATTCCCGTTGTCTCTTCCTTATAAAATTATTGTTTCCCCTTTGCCGCGCCGCGGGATTTTTTCTTACCGCCGCTTTCCCCGCAAAAAATCGTTTTAAATATGGCGATGCTTCTGCCGTTTATCGTGGTGACAAACTCTTTTTCCGTATTGATTTTAGAACAATCCTCTTTCTTTTCGGTGAAAAATCCCACCGGAAGGGAGCTATCCGCTATTTTTACCCATTTCCTGTTTTTATCCGCCTTGGGCAAGGCTAAATCATGCTTTTCCCAGTGCATGTTGTAGGCGATGTAAATAGAATTATCCCCCGGCTTCGGCGCGTATTTTCCGCACAGCAAAATTCCCGCAATACGGCTCATATAGCTCATATCCGGTTTCCACGCTTCCAATCCGTGATAGGATATATCGGGATAACCGCAGCCCAAGGAATCCATTATCTGCAGCTCCTTCTCCATATGCAAAATGGGATGGGCTTTCCGCAGCCTGATTAAAAATCGGGCGCAGGCAAGCACTTCGTTTGAAAAGCTGTTATTCTTCCAATTGACCCATCCGGTCGCATTGTCCTGACAATAACAATTGTTATTTCCAGAGCGGGAGCTGGCAAACTCGTCACCGCTGAAAATAAAAGGAATTCCCTGCCCCAGAAAAATAAATGACAGCGCGTTTTTTAGCTGCTTAAGCCGCAGCTCCTGAATACTTTTCCGGCGGCTGTCCCCCTCCACGCCGCAGTTCCACGTAAAGTTTTTGTCCGTTCCGTCCCTATTCTGTTCTCCGTTGGTCTCGTTATGCTTTCCCTCGTAGGATACGCAGTCGTAGAGGGAAAAGCCGTCGTAATCCGCTAAATAGTTGACTACTCCATACGCATCCGGGTTCCGACGTTGATAAAAGAGCATTTGATTCACCATACCCTCGTCGCCCTTTAAAAAACGCCTGATATCGTTTCGATAATTACCGTTATTTGAAATAAAGTTTTTAAAAATCGGATTTTTGATTGCATTTAAATCTTCTTCCGGCAAGTAGTCGCACCAGATTTTTGTATTTTTCAGCACGGGCTCCTCCGCCAGCAGCCTATAGGGAATGGAAAACCCATTTATCCGCGCCCCGTCAATGTGATACTCCGTCACCCAATATTTTATAACGTCCAATACATAAAGCTGCCCCGTTTCCGGCGGAAAATAAAACTGCATTATCACTTCAATGCCGTTGCGGTGCATTTCGCGGACCAGCGTCTTAAAGGAAATGACAGGGGCTGCCCCTGCGCTGTAGGCCGCCTTGGGCGCAAAGTAATAGCCCTTTTGAAAGCCCCAGCAGTTTAGGCGAACCTCGCCGCCGTTTTTCGTGGGCGCGGCATTCCCCTCCCCGGCGGCGGCCATCGGCAACAAACCGGCCGGCGTCTTTTCCGGTATCATACACTCGTCGTACTCATAGCACGGCATAAGCACGACGGCGGTAATGCCAAGCTCCTTGAGATAAGGTATCTTCTCAGCTACGCCCTCAAAGGTGCCCCGCCGCCTTACCCCCGAACTTCTATGCATGGTAAAAGCGCGCACATTCAGCCCGTAAAAAATACTGTCCTTAAGGGGAATCGCAAGCGGCTCGTCCCCCTGCCAGTCAAAAACATGCTTTCTTAACACTCCATAGGTTTGGCGTTTTTTTTCTTTTTCCTCTCCCCATTTCTCCAATCCGTGAATTTCACGGGCATAGGGCGACGTCACCGTCTCCTCCCCCACATAATAATTGTAGGCGCAGTCAGTCAATCCCTCCCCTTCTATTTCAAGGCCGTAAAGCGTTCCCTGCTTCCCCTCCCTGCTAAAAGGGAAACGCCGATATTTTCCTTTTCCGTCATATAAAATAACTCCACATTCTTCATCCGTAAGCATATTTGCGGCAAATCTCACGCCGCCCTGCGTCAAAGCTTCCTCCTGTCTATCCGGTTTAAAACAAGTACTCTTCCAATTTAGCATGTGCGTCCTCCTGTCGTAAATTTATATTGCATAGTCCTGAAACAACCGGTAAAATAATGGTAACAAGAATTTGGGGACTTGTCTAGGAAAAGCGCATTGGAAAAATAATTTTTTTACAGACAGGCTTATATTGCGCCTGATTTATACTTTAAGCAGGAATGGAGGATTTAAATGAGCAAAAAGAATCAAAAAATAAACAATATCACGGAAAAGGACTTCCCGAAAAATCTCCCAGATGCTTCGCCGGAGAGCGACGAGGAAATGACCGTTACCCTTGATTTGATGGACGGCGCCTCCGTTACCTGCGCGGTAGTTACAATCTTAACCGTCCGGGAACAGGATTACATTGTACTGCTTCCCCTTGAGGACGATGGAGAAAATCATGACGGCAACGTCTGGTTTTACCGATATCACGAAAATGAAAATGATTCCAATGAAGAGCCTGAGCTGACCTATATTGAGGACGACGAGGAATATGAAATCGTATCCGACGCCTTTGACGAGTACTTAGATAACGTGGAGTTTGACGAGATGCTCGACGGGGAGGACTTTAACGAAGAAATATAATCATTGAAAAGCATAAATTAACGAAGAGAGGCAGAAGCATTGAGCCGCAAGACCAAAGCTCATGAAGAAGCGGAGGAAAAACCAGAAAAGCTTTTCCAGTCCGCAAGCCCTTCCAGATACCGGGAGGGCTTTCTTCCCCTCTCCTTTGTGCAATAAAGATACAGCTTTTCCTTGGCTCTTGTCATCGCCACGTACAAGAGCCTCCTTTCTTCCTCCAAGGCCGCCTCCGTGTTAATATTTTTCCCCGGAATAATTCCCTCGTTTACGTCAGGGAGAAATACCCGTTCAAATTCCAGCCCCTTGGAGCCGTGCATTGTCAAAATGCTGACGCCCTCCTGTTTTTCCATCAAAAGACTGCCTTTCTTATCCGTCAACGAACTGCCTTGCTTTCCCGTCAAAAGATTGCTTTGCTTCTCTGCCAACGGACTGTCTTGCTTTTCCGCCAAAAGATTGCCCTGCTTTTCCGTCAAAGGGCTGCCTTGTCTTTCCGCCAAATTCTCCACAAATTCCCGGATACCCCTGCAATTTCGCAGCTCCTTAAAACATTCCTGCACCTTGTCGGCCTGCCGCAACAGCCGCTGATACTCCCCGTAATCCGCCGCCCTTTGGCGCAGATAGCCATCGTATCCCCATGTTTTCCTAAAAAAACTGACGGCAAGATAAGGGGAAAGCCCCGCCGCAATTTCTAGCTGCCGGAAAAGAGCCGCAATTTCTAGGCGCATTTGGGGGTTTTTAGCGTAATACCGCTCCATTTGCTCCTGGCTTACCTTTTCAAAGGGCAAGGCCCCGCGGCTCAAGAAACGATTGGGCTTGTTCATGAAATAGAGAAAGTCGCTGCGCTTATTGCCCTCATACAAATAACACAAAAAAGCAGTTACATCCTTCATAATAAAGCTGTGAAAAATAGTTTCTCTACCAGCGCGCCAGCTCTTCACCGGAATTTTGGCTTCCTTCAACAAACCGGCATATTGCGCCGCCTCCCGATTTGTCCTTAAAATAACAGCCGTATTTAAAAGCTCACTTTCGTTTAAGGCGGCAAGCTCTTTTATCAAAGCCATTTCTTCTTCCCTGCGGGTATCAAAACGGACGGCCGATACGCAGCCTCCCGCATTTACCGGGCGGAATTTTTTTTGAAAGCGTTCCTTGTTCCGCGAGATAACTTTTTCGGAGAGGGTCACAATCGCGGCCCCGCAGCGATAATTTTCCGTCATCATTACCTGCCGCGCCCCTTGGTAATCCTCAAGAAAGCGTCTCATAATCCCCGGCGTCGCTCCACGGAAGCCGTAAATCGCTTGATCGTCGTCCCCCACCACAAAAAGATTATTGCGGGGAGCCGCCAAAAGCTTTAAAACCTCATATTGGGGAGAATTGATATCCTGAAATTCATCGGCAAGAATATATTGAAACTGCTGGCGATATTTTTCCAGCACGACAGGGTTATCGGTAAGAAGCCGCAGACATTCCCCAATCATATCGTCAAAGTCGATAAGTCTCTGCTCCCGGAGGTAATTGTCGTAATCTGATTTTAGAGCTTGCAGCTCATTGGTAGAGAATTCAAGTGCAAGCTTCTCCAAATTTTCTGGCAAAATACTTTCTCTCCCCACCATCATATTCCCACCGCTGAAATTTTTCATGCGGCTTATCACATTTAAAAGATTTGTAATCGTATCATAGTCGCACTTGGCGGATAAACCTCGGTTGCCAAGGAGAATTTCAAGAAGCTTTCTCCTGTCGTTTTCTTTTATCAGGGAATCTGGGCGAATCCTGCCCGACTGCTGTAAGATATGATAACAGACACTGTGAAAGGTTCCAAAATGAACGCTGCCGGGACTTTGCCCTTCAAAAGCTGGCGCGTGCGGCGGGCTCAAAAGCTCCTCGTTAAGCTGGCGGGCTTTTTGGTAAGCCTTTTGGCAGGCTTTTTTATAGCGTTCCTTCATTTCATTTGCGGCTGCTTTGGTGTAGGTAATCACCAGAATGTTATCCGGGCGGATATGGTGACGGCTGATAAGATATAGAATACGGTTGACAATAACGAATGTTTTTCCGCTGCCGGGCCCCGCCGTAACCATAGCGGGGCCAAGCAGGTGCATCATTGCCTCTTTTTGGGCATTACTTAGTTCTCTCAAGTAATTCAATTCCTTTCCTGATTCTGCACAGGGATTCCTCTTTTCCTAAAAGCTCCATAATTTCCGTAGCTCCTGCCGGCGTCATCTGCTTCCCAGAAACCGCCGTTCTCACCGGCCAGAGAACATAGCCGTTCTTGCAGCCCTTCCGCTCCACATAGGACAGCAGAAGCTGGTAAAGCGCGTCGTTGGAATAATCCTCCTGCGCCTCCAGCATGGGGAGAAGCTCTTTTAATACCTCCAGCGAGGATTCCTCTGTGGTTTTCATTTTTTTATGGGCGTACATGGAAGTATCATACTCAGGCAATTCCTGCAAAAAATCAATCAGGCCCGGAATATCGGGGAAAATTTCAATTCTGGTTTTCACCATCGCCGCAATTTTCCTAAAGTCCAGATTTTTCAAAACCGCCTGCTTCATATAGGGCTCGGCCTTCTGATAAAAAGCTTCCTCCTCCATGCGCTTAATATATTCCCCGTTCATCCATTTTAACTTGGTATAGTCGAAGACCGCCGGTGATTTTGACATATGACGATAGTCAAAGACTTCCGCAAGCTCCTCAAGGGAAAAGATTTCCTCGTTGCTCTCGGAGGGGCTCCACCCAAGAAGCGCAACAAAATTTACCACCGCTTCCGTCAAAAATCCCTGCTCAATCAAATCCTCGTAGGAGGAATGGCCGCAGCGCTTACTTAACTTACGGTGCTCCTCGTCGGTAATCAGCGGACAGTGGACATAAACGGGCACCTCCCAGCCAAAGGCCTCATAAAGCCTGTTGTATTTGGGGGAGGAGGAAAGATATTCGTTTCCCCGCACCACATGGGTAATCCCCATCAGATGGTCGTCAACCACGTTTGCAAAATTGTAGGTGGGGTAGCCGTCCGATTTAATCAATATCATATCGTCAAGCTCCGCGTTGTCCACGGAAATGTCGCCGTATATCTCATCATGGAAAGTGGTAGTCCCTTCCGTGGGATTGTTCTGCCGGATAACGTAAGGCAGCCCCGCCTTCAGCTTTTCTTCCACTTCCTCTTTAGATAAGGAAAGACAATGCTTGTCGTACACGGTAATCTCCTTGCTTCCCGAATCGCTCTCCACAATCTGGGTTTTCAGGCTCGCAAGCCTTTCTTTGTCACAAAAACAATAGTAGGCTTCCCCTTTTTCAATCAGCTTTTTTGCATACTCCAAATAAATCCCCTGCTTCTGTCGCTCCGACTGCACATAAGGGCCCACGCCCCCGTCCTTGTCGGGGCCTTCGTCGTGGACAAGGCCGGTTTTTTCCAGCGTGCGGTAAATGATATCCACCGCTCCTTCTACAAAGCGTTCCTGATCCGTATCCTCAATTCTTAAAATAAAATCTCCGCCCTCATGCTTTGCAATCAAATAGGCGTAAAGCGCGGTCCGCAAATTTCCTACATGCATCCTTCCCGTAGGACTGGGCGCAAATCTCGTTCTGATTTTCATGATAGTTCCTTTCTCTGCTGGGGTATTTTTTTATCTGCCATGGCTTTAAAGCCCGCCACCTCTTTCATGGCCTGGGGAATGGCGATATTTGTGCCCGCGCCCGCCACGCAGCCGCCGGGACAGGCCATGCCTTCAATCAGGCAGCCCTTCTTTTTCCCCGCTTTGGCAAGCATCAGGATTTTTTTACACTCCGCAAGGCTTTCCGCATGTTCTATGTTGACCTCCACGTCGGGATAGTACTCTCTGATACACTCCTCTATGGCGTTTGCCACGCCTCCCGCCACGCCGTAGCCTCTGCCCGCGCCGGTGGCGTCGTTTAACTTTTCGTCCGCCGCCATGGCCTCCGGCACAATGCCTTTCGCCTCAAACATTCCCGCCAGCTCCTCGAAGGTAATCACAAAGTCCACGTCGGAGCGGACGGTCCGCCGGGACGCCTCCAGTTTTTTCGACGCGCAGGGGCCGATAAACACCACGCTGGCGTCGGGGTAATCCTCCTTGATTTTCCGCGCGGTGGCTACCATGGGCGTCAGGGCGTTTGAAATTTTATCAATGGTTTCCGGGAAAAACTTCTTTGCCAAAACGGACCATGAGGGACAACAGGAGGTCAGTAAAAAATGCAGCTCCCCCGTCGCCACTTCCTTTACATAATGCTCCGCCTCCGTCATTGCGCCCATGTCGGCTCCGATTGCCGTCTCGTACACGTCAAAAAAGCCCAAAGCCTTGAGGGCCGCCTTGATTTGGTCGGGGGAAACGTTTTTCCCAAACTGGCCTACAAAGGAGGGAGCCACCTGCGCGATGATTTTCCTTCCCGACTGCATAGCGCGAATCAATTGAAAAATTTGGGATTTATCCGCAATTGCGCCGAAGGGGCAGCTCACCATGCACTGTCCGCAGGACACGCACAGCTCCGTATCGATATAGGCGCGCCCTTTTTTGTCGCTCTTGATGGCTCCCACCCCGCAATGGGCAAGGCAGGGGCGGACCTGATGGGAAATTGCGTCGTAGGGACACACCGATTTACATTTTCCGCACTTGATACACTTTTCCTTGTCAATGACGGAACGGCCGCTTTTCATGGTGACTGCGCCTCTTGGACACACCTCCCGGCAGGGGTGGGCCACGCAGCCCATACACTTGTCCGTCACTTCATATTCATTCTCAGGGCAGGCGTTACAGGCGGAAGGAATCACCTGCATCAAGGGAGGCTCATAATATTTCTCGTCAATATTACTTTCCTCAAGCCCCTGCGTCACGTGAACCGGCGCGTTTTCCGGCCTCAAGGACAAGCCCATGGCGAGACGTATCCGCTCCCTTGTGATGGCCCGCTCCCGATAAACATTCCCGTACTCCGACTCGTCGTAATCCACAATTTTATAAGGAAGGGCTTCCACGTCATCCTTTAAGTTCTCGGAGGTGTAAGCCAGATTTGCCACTTCCTTAAAAATTCGCTTTCTGTTTTTGCGGACTTGAGTGTCGATTCCTCTCATACCCTGTACCTCTTTCGCAGATCCTCGTACTCCCCGCCAAAAAGGCGCGGCTTTTGTTGCTTTGTCTATTTTTGCATAAATAGCCGCGAAAGTCAATAACCGGGCGGCAGTGCAAACACAAGCAAAAAAGACCACGGTCAGCAGGTAAAAGGCCAGCATTTGACGCAGGCAACAGCGGCGGGGCAATCAAAAATGCCCAAACTCTGACGTATTTGTCACTCTTCTGCTTCCTCCTCCTCAGCTTCAAAATCCTCAAGTCCCTTATCCAGCGCGTAAAAAAGTCCGCTGTCTATAACGTAAACCGTATTTTCATCATTTGTGCTTAAATAGTAGCCGCTGATAATGGAATTATAGTCGCCCAGCTTGATATTATACATATTGTCGTCCCACTGCAGGGTTAAATTTACCGCTGGCTGGCTCAAGCCGTACTGAGACATATCCTCCACGTTTTCTATTTTCGTGGCAGACGTAATGGAGGATGCGCTTGCAAGAAGGTTCTCCACCGGAATACTGTTAATAGCCGTCCCTTCCTCATCAGGACATTTCCACTCCTCCCCCTCTCTGGTAAGATTTACGGTTCCCTTGCTGCTGATAATGCCGATATCCGTCACCTGCGAACTGTCAATTTCAACCACCTGATAGCTTTCAGTCTCACTTTCTGCTTCCGCCTCCGCAAGCTTTTTTTGATTGAGCTTCACCGCTCCAAAGGCCGCCGCCGTAACAAAAAGGATAAGGCATAGTATTATCAATTGATTCCGCTTTTTTTTATTCATGCCTACCGTTTCCTCCTTCTAAACCAGATAACAAAGCCTGTGATTAAAAAGGCAAAGGGAATGATAACAACCGTTATCAATGCAAGAAGCGCTATCGTTCCCTGTGTCATGGCAAGATAATTTACCTCATAGCTCTTTACCGGGATTGAAATACTGTCCGCCCATTCTACAAAACTTCCCAGCGTTCCCGTAAAGAGCTTTAAGTTCGTCCCCGACACAATCTCGTCTGCGCTTTTGGTAAACAAATATTCGCTGCTGTAGATAACCGCCGTTGAAGTCTCCTCTCCCAGCGTCTTTTCGCATTTTACCCCTGTATAAAAAGGCCCTTCCACATCCCCCTCCTGCTTTGCGTACTCGCTGCTGGCGGTTATATCGTTTCTGGCGTAGCTCTCGTCCGAGGTGGTTAAAAAAGCGTCCGTCTCCACATCCTCTCTTTCCTCCAGGGTAATGCCCTGCGCGTAGGGCACAAATACATAGCTTCCATTATTTACCACATTTTCCGTAATTTCATTGTAAGTAACCGCAGGAAATAGATAAAAAGGGTCTTGATAAAAATGGCTGTTGTCGCCCTCGATTACCAGCCCTTCCGTCACCTGAACGCCGTAAAAATCAAGAAGCCGGTTAAAGTTGGGCATTTCTTTTCCAGTATAGGTAGAAATAAGAAGCACGTCGCCGCCCTTTTCCATATAATTAAGAAGCTTCTCGGTATCGTCCTCCGACAAATCCTGCGTGGGCGCATAGAGCACCACGCACTCCGCGTCCTCAGGAACGGCCTCATATTGGAGCAGGTTAATGGTTTCATAATCTATATTGGCCTTCTCAATTGCGGAAGTAAATTCCGATTTAAAGGAAAGCTCTTCGTGCCCTTCCAGCATGTAAATTTTCGGCATCTCCTCCGCCGTCACATAGGCGATTGCGCTGGTAAGCTGCCCCTCCCCGTCATAGCCCGTCACGTTGGAGGAATAGGTGGAATAATCAAACTCGCTCTGATAAATATTATTGTAATTAATCACCCGGCTGCGCCTGCCGCTCTCCACAATCACGCTGTTAGACAAAATATTTTCGTCCGTATAGGCTGTAAAAAACTTTGGATTTACCGCAGGATCCACATAGGAAACGTCCAGCTTGGAGCTTAAGCCCGCGTAATTTTTCAGCGTAGCATCCAGCGTTGAGTCCGCCTGTTCCTCGTTTGCAAGGACGTAAATATGCACCTCTTCGCCAAGTCCCTCAACCAGTTCTTTTGTCTCCTCCGTAAGCGAGTACAGCTTGTTGGCGGTCACGTCAAAAACCGTGTACTTGGCGGGGAGCTCCGCCGTCAAAAAATTTACCAGCACTAGAATTGCCGCGCTGACAAGGGACACGCCGACGCTGTAGCTGCTCATGCTCAGGGTTTTTGAGGAAATCTGATAACGCCGCTTTTGAATAGACTGCACAGTAAGAACCAGAAAAAGCAAAATGACGGATAAGAAGTAGACGATGCTCGTCAGCTCCAAGGAGCCGTTCAACAGCTTTTCAAACCGGCTTACCATATCGAAGGCGCTTAATATTTTTGTCAGAAGATTCCCCGTCTGGGATATCATATTGCAAAGCCCCGACATGATATAGCCCAAAAACAAAATCCCAAAAGTAATCACCGCGGCGATTACCTGACTTTCCGTCAGAGAGGACACAAAGACCCCGATAGCGATACACGCAAGTCCGTATAGGAAAAACCCTAAAATGGCAAGGTAGGATTCCCCGAAAGAAACGGTTCCCCAAATGCTAAGCACCAACGGATAAATGCAGATAATTACCGTTGGAATGGCAAATATCGTGGCAAGGGCTAAAAATTTTCCGGCTACAATGCCGCCAATGCCCACCGGGGCGGTCAAAATCAACTGATCCGTTTTCTGATGCCGCTCCTCCGCCAATATCCGCATGGTAAGCACGGGAATACTGATAAGGAACAAAAAAACAATGGACGACAATGCGTAACCGATATAGGGATATCCCATAAACAGGTTGTACACCGAAAAATAAATCCCCAAAAGAAACAGCATTGCCCCTATAAACAACGCCCCCAAGAAGGAGTGAAAATACGCCTTTAATTCCCTTTTATAAATCGCTGTCATCGCCAGATTCCTCCTTCCGCTTCTCTTTCCTCTGTCTCCGCCTCTGTGAGCTCAAGGAAAATATCCTCAAGAGATTTTTCCAGACGGTTCATGGCCATAATCGGCAAACGGTTTTCCGCTAAAGTATAAAAAAGTGCTTCCCGGATATCGTCCTTAACCTCCGTCTCCAAAATCAGCTTCACGCAGTTTTCTTCGCTTTCATTTTCAAAATGATATTCTTTCACCCTGTCAAAGCCCTTTATCAAAGGCTCCACCTGCTCCCGCTCTCCAAGGATGCTCATTTCTATCCGAGTGCTCCCGTTCATAAGGCCGGTGAGCTGCTCCGGCGTCCCGCTTGCCGCCAGCCGCCCTTTTGAGAGAATCATAATCTCGTCGCAGACGGCTTGAACCTCGGACAAAATATGAGAGCTTAGGATAACCGTGTGTTTTTCCCCCAGCTTCTTTATTAAATCCCTGATTTCAATAATCTGCTTTGGGTCGAGCCCTACCGTGGGCTCATCCAAAATGATTACTTCCGGGTAGCCTAACACCGCCTGAGCCAGTCCCACGCGCTGCTTGTAGCCCTTGGAAAGATTCCGTATCAGGCGGCCGGATACCTCCGCAACCATCGTGAGCTCCATCACTTCCGCTATTTGGGTTTTCCGTTCCGGCTTGGGAATCTTTTTTAAACCCGCCACGAATAACAAATATTCTTCCACCGTCATATCCTGATATAAAGGGGGAATTTCCGGCAGGTAGCCTATGCACCTTTTCGCATCCTCCGCGTCTTTTACAATGTCGTAACCGTTAATCTTTACGCTTCCCTCCGTGGCGGCTATGTATCCCGTCATAATATTCATCGTCGTGCTTTTCCCGGCTCCGTTGGGCCCCAAAAATCCATAGATTTTTCCCGGCTCCACCTGAAAGGAAAGATGATCGACGGCTGTATGGCTTCCGTATTTTTTTACAAGATTTTTTACCTCTATCAAGTCGCATTACCTCCTGTCCGCATAAATCCATGCCTATCCTGCTAATTTACCCTTTAATTGTGTCAAGAATTAAAAAAAAGTGTGAAAACTTTGTGTTTCGCCGGAACCTGAAAAAACTCCTATCATACTATAATATTAAATAAACTTCCAATTTATGAAAGGATTATCATGCAAGATTATAATTGTAATGAATACTTTGACCGCTTCCCGCTTGCAATGGCCTATGTCCCTTGGCAACACCTTACGAGTGTTTTTGAAAACCTTGACGAAGGTTATAACGCGGGTACGATTTTCCCCGAACTTGAAAAGCCCTTTACAGGAAGGAGATGTGTGAAATGACAATGTCCAATGAACAGCGCAGACTTCTCCACGACATAGGCGTAATTGGCTTTGTGGTCGTTGAAATGAACGAGTATTTAGATACCCACCCCACCGACAGGGAGGCTATGGACTATCTGGCGCATTATGTACGCATGAAAAATCAGTCCATGAGAGAATATGCAAGAAAATACGGTCCTTTGAGGATTTCCGATACAGAAGGATGCAGCGACAAAGAGTGGAAATGGGCAACCCAGCCATGGCCGTGGGAAGGAGGATGTTAATTTATGTGGAGTTATGAGAAAAGACTAGAGTATCCGGTAAATATCAAGGAACCCAACGCAAAAATTGCCCAAGTGATTATGTCGCAGTACGGCGGGCCCGACGGCGAGCTGGGCGCTTCCATGCGCTACATTTCACAGCGGTATTCCATGCCCTACAACGAGGTGGCGGGAATTTTGACCGATATAGGCACCGAGGAACTGGCGCACCTTGAAATGGTGTCCACCATTGTCCACCAGTTGACAAAGAACCTGTCAATGGAAGAAATTGAGCAGTCAGGCTTTGCAAATTATTACGTAGACCACACCGTGGGCGTTTGGCCTATGTCCGCCGGGGGATTCCCTTTCAGCAGCAGCGAATTCCAGTCAACGGGAGACGCTATTACGGATTTGTTTGAGGATATGGCGGCAGATGGGGCGATTTTGTAAGAACAACGTCAGATACCGCCCGGTCCATGAGGCGAATTGTTGATAAAATGAGCCTGACTTGAGACTTGGAATGAGACTGATATTACAAATTCAGACATTTTTCTATTTCAACTTTTAAAAATGGCAAATCTTCATAAATTGTATCCCAGACAATACTCATATCCACGCCAGAGTATCCATGAACAATCCGATTCCGCATACCATATAGCTGCTTCCACGGTATTGTTGTTACCGTTTCTTTAAAATTATCCGATATAGAAGCCTTCGCCAATTCGCCAATCTGCATAAGGTTAAATACACAGGCATCAACTCGCATAGAATCTGCCTGAAACTCATCAAGCCTACTACAATTTTCACAATATTTAAGTACCGAAATGACATGATTATAAATTTTTTCTAATACTTGTCTATCTTTATTGTTCATAAATCACTACCCCGCTTCTTTCAATCTCTTCACTGACTTGTGACCTCGATGTAATCTGAGATACATCAAGCAAGTCTACTTCTTTTCCAAGCGCTGTTACAACATCCTCTAATAACCCAAAAAAAGCAAGCCCTCTTAAACCGCTGTCTACGAGAATATCAATATCGCTCTGTTCTTTTGCATACCCCTTTGCGTAAGAGCCGAAAAGAATTGCCTTTTTTATGTTGTAATCTGTAAATATAGGCTGTAAAAGCATTTGAATCTGTTTAGGCGTGTATATGCCTTTATCCATATCAATCGTCCTTTCCGAGTTGAAATAAATCTATTTAATAAAGCAGTGTTCCACACATTTCTCCCGCTAAAGAAATGCCAAATTCTGGGGATACAGTATGTCCACGTTGCGGCGGCAGACTTGTTACTATAACGTAATAATTATCCGTATCCTGTATTGCAGACACAAAATCATAACGAATCCGTTTATTCTGTACAATAACTCTGTGTATCCCTTTCATATGCTGCACCCCTTATACATATAACCCCGCAATCGGAACAAGTTCTTTCATACTATGGACAATCTGATTGGTGTTCACAATATGAATATCAAATATCCCCTCTCCAAAGTCCATCAGGTGACGAAGATTAATTGTGAGGTCATCTGCTTCAGCCAGCTTTAAAATCCATTTGGCGCAATTGTCGCCGCAGGTGGAAGCATTAAACACTTTAGAGCGTTCATTCTTCATAAGAATCAGCGTTTTCACCCCGCCGGAAAGAGACGTCGGCGCAATCTTTCCCATGACGGGGCTGTCGATTACCGCGCCATTTAAAACAACGGATTTATCTACATCAAAAATCATCTCTTTTGCAATCGGGTCAGTAATCCATTCGTCCTCATATACATTTTTGAAATACACAGAGGTATTGAAAACGGCCTCCGGCATATTTCCATAATAAATGTTGAGCATTTTTTTACTCCTTCCTACTATAAATGATTATCTCCGGCTGGACAAAGGCCTTGAAAAAACAATTTGTATTTTGCTCATTTTAATCATATCAATTACTGCATTAATTCGCAATAAAATGTTTGTCAAAGTAAAATGTTTACCAAAGCAAGTTGCGCTGGAGCAGTTCAACCCTCATTTCATAGCAACTGCAAATAAAAATCACGCTGTTCGCCCTTATATCAAAAAACAATAGTTGATTCTCTGCATTATACCTCCAAATATCCAAGTTCGCGGAAATAATTGATATACCCGCTTATGTATTCCCTATCAATTTCATTCCACTCAAATCCAACATTCTTTAAAAACCAGACTGTGAAATCATTTACAATACGGATATTGCTGTCATATACCAGTCTGCCCTGCTCGTCCCTATCGTTCTGCAAGGCCGCAAAAATGTACTCTGTCCCTTCATTGCGCATGGTCTGTTCCAATGCCCTGCCAAACTCTGCGCCATCTATTACTTTCATAGGAATGTTAAGCTCCTGCAACACTTCCAGCATCCGGTCAAAATAAATCGGGCGGTTGCTGTTTAAATGAAACACGCATTGTCTGTCCGCGTACTGGGCAATTTTTACAATTCCCTCCGCTGTCAGGTCTACCGGTGAAAATTCTGAATACAGCGGCATCAGATAATCAGGAAATAAACCAAATTCCAGCACGGCTTTTACTCTTGTCAGGAACGCGTTTTGCCTGTAGTTTGGCTGAAATTTATAATCAGCGGCGCGGTTAGTCAAATTTCCCACGCGAATTATTTTTGCATCTAATCCCTCAAGCATTGCGTCATAAACTGCCATCTCCGCCTCAAATTTGCTTCGGGTGTACACATTATCCAAAGGCTGCTCAATATAAAAGGAAGTCTCGTCAAAAAACTTTTCCTCTTCCGAGCGGTAAGCAGTAAAATCATCCGCCATACTGTTTCCGCTGACACTCAATGTCGAGATATGGATAAATCTAGCCCCTGTCCGCTTCGCATAATGAGCAATATGCCGTGTTCCCGTCACATTAACCCGATGGAAATATTCATAAGAACCGTAATGATTGACACTTGCCGCCGTATGAATCACTGTCTGCACATCCTCCGGCATATGCTCTGACAGACTTTCCCTTTCAATATCTCCTTCGATAAGAATAATTCGTCTGCCAAACTCTGAATCATAGCGATTCCCAAAATAATGCGTCAGAATTTTGCACATTTTCTCATGAATATTTTCCTTCCCGCTGCTCCGCACCAGACAGTAAATCTTCCCTTCTTCCTCTCGCATCAAAGTATCCAACACATGCGCGCCCAAAAATCCGGTTGCCCCCGTCAGCAAAATATTTCCAAGAGGTCTCTTCTCCGGCATGAAAGCTTCTTCTATTTTGTTTTTCGCAAGCAGTTTCTGATATTTGTCAAAGTCGGAAGCCCTGTAAGATACCTTTAACGTCTTTCCCTTTTCCAAAAAATCACACAATAACTGTACCGTGGGATAATCAAACACGTTCTGCAGCGCAAAATCTATTCCCACATTATGAGCTTTAGCCGTGTATTCAATCGCTGTCAGGCTGTCCCCTCCATTGTCAAAAAAATCGTCCGTTGTCCCAACACGCCCCATATGAAGCAGCTCTTCCAGCAAATGGCATAACGCCTTTTCATTGGCTGTCACCGGAGCAGCATATTCTGTTGCCTGTCCGGCAAATATAGGCGCGGGCAGGTTCTTTTCGTCTATTTCCTCTTTTGCGGTATAATAACCCACCAGATACTGGCGGCTATCTTCATCACGCTTATCTGTAACGGCAGTGAGTTCAATTCCCTCCATGTCGCTCATCACGCTTTCAATCTCGCCAAGCTCAATGCGCAATCCTCGGATTTTAACCTGCGTATCTATTCGTCCAAGATATTCTATCTCCCCGTCCGCGCGCCAGCACGCAAGGTCGCCGGTATGGTACAAAACTTTACCATGGCGATTTGATTCCGTTACAAAAGGATTCGGTACAAAGCGTTCCGCCGTCAACTCTGGGCGGTTAAGGTAGCCTTTTCCCACTCCTTCCCCGGCAATGCAGAGTTCGCCTGCTACGCCTATGGGAAGTGGCTTATTATCGCTGTCAAGGATATAGATTTGGGTGTTGGCGATTGGTTTGCCGATGGTGATATCTCGTACTGATATTTCTTCCTTATCTACATGTAATTCACCACCTACTGCCCATACACTACATTCGCTTGGCCCCAAGGGATTAAAAATTTTTGCATTTGTATTTCCCCGAAAACTTCTCAGTAATTCCAACGACAAAGCTTCCCCCGATGTAACTATCACATCAAATTGTTTTGTATATGATAAATCTTCTTGTTCTGAAAAATACAATTTATATCTTGTTGGCGTCGTTTGAATAATATTTACATGATTTTTCAAAACCAAATTTATAAACGACGTTTGATTCATACTTTCTTCTTCGTTCGCAAGTACTATAGTATATCCATTTACTAACGGCAACAAAGATTCTGCTATAAAATAATCAAAAGAAATCGTATTAACGCTAACACATATTTGGCGTTCTAAAGAATTACATGCTTTTAAAATATTGTTATTTCGGCAAAAATTAACTAATCCCCGGTTGGTTAATGTACAACCTTTAGGCAGACCCGTACTTCCAGATGTGAAAATAATATAGCAGACCGCATCTGCATCTATTTTTACAGATTCTAATTCGTTTTTTTCTGTAAATCGATATTCTTCAATATTACATTCATTAGAAAATGCCATAACATTTTCCCTATTTTTTACAATCATTTTCGCATTGGTTTCTGAGAGAATATAATCAATTCTTTCCCTCGGATACCTACCATCAATGGGAATAAAAATCGCTCCCAATTTCAATACTGCCAACTGCATAAGTATAACTTTTTCACTGCGGTTGAAAAAACTGCTACTTTATCACCCGTATTCACCCCTTTCTCTATTAAGAAATGAGCCAACGAATTGGACATTTCATCCAACTGCCTATAAGTAAACTTTTTATTTTCAAACACTAACGCTATCTTATCCGGCGTTTTCCTCGCCTGAGCCATAAACAGTTCATGGACGCACTTATCCCTTGGATACTCGACGTAAGTATCATTAAATTCACAAATTATCTTTTCTCTTTCCTTTCTTGGAACAATATCTACATCATTAATCAGTCTGGCTCCATTTTCCGTTATCTGCTCAAGAATATACTCCAAACGCTTTACAATGTAATCGACTTCCTTTTCCTGAAATAATTCCGTTTGATAATCCACATTTATCGTATGGCGATTATTCCCGTCCCGGTTATCGATATGTAATGTAAAAGGAACCTCGCTGTAACCATTGGAATACCATTTCGTAGTTGCCTGCGTATCCGTCTTTGCATTTTGGTAGCTTACCATTGCACTGTATAAATTCCCGAAAATCTTATATTTTCCCCTGAGAAATTTTAAAATATTTACATAAGGGTATTTCTGATGCCGAAAGATATTCATATGCTCTCTTGCAATCTGCTTTGCCAATTCCGCCACTGTCATATTTTTTGAAAATGTCACCGTAAGAGGCATGGTGGAAACAAACATTCCGGCTATCGCTTTTTCTCTGGCATTGCTGCGGTTCAGCACCGGAATCCCAATGGTAATTGATGAATTTTCCGAATTAATTTTATGCAGATAAATGACAAGCGCAGTTTCAAAAAGAACGGCAGGCGTCACGGAGTTTGTTCTGCAGAAAACATTCATTTCCTGCTCTAATGATAAAGGCAATGCTCTGGTAATCCTCTTGGCCGCAATGGAAGCTGTGGAAACAGAATACAGTTTCATGACGCTTTCCTGTGGGCAGCCGCTATATTTTTCTTCCCAATATTTCCTGTCTTTCGCATAACGCTCCGAATTCATATAGTCCACTTCAGAACGTACATAATCTATATAATCTGCTTTCAGCAGGGAAATAGTTTCTGCACTTTCTATATCTCCGGCCAGTTTGTGATATGCCTCGTCAAACTGCTTAGCCATCATTCCAAAGGTCCATGCGTCCGATATTAAATGGCTTAACAGCACCAGAATACCGCTTCTGTTTTCCACATGAAATACCACAAACCGATATAAAAAATCTCCCGTTAATTCCAAAGGCTCCCCGGCGAATTTCTCTGCATAACGGTCAAATTCCTCCATAGATGAAAAGTTCATTACTGGAATATCTTCATTTATTTTATCCGACACATATTGTCTGGGTTCTTCTCCCTCACAAAAACGCAGTCGGATACCGCTTTGATTCTGAATAAACTGCCGGATTGCCTGCTGCAAAAACGCGCTGTTGCGCTTTTCATTATAAAAAGTCGCTCCGCACAGATTTGCAATTGCGGTATCACTATAATATTTCTGTAGATTCCATATATTTTTCTGCGGTGTTGTTAAATTGAAATATTCCATTTTTCTTTCCTCTCTGCTAAATCTTTATTTTAAACCTGCTTGTTAAGCATTATTTTATCATCTCTATCATTTACAATCAATAAATAAATGCTTGTTAAGCATATTTATAGTTTTAGATATAGGAGACCTTATTTTGAAAGCTTTTTGGTATGATGAAAAACGTAAAAATATCTGCGGTCTGCGTATCCGCCAACTTCGCAAGGAACAGAAAATCACTCAAAAAAAGCTCTCCATCATGGCGCAGTTAGCCGGATATGACTTCATTACAGAAACCGCAATTATCAAGCTGGAAGCCGGTACACGCTTTATCCCTGATTATGAAGTCAGTATTTTTGCGCAATTGCTTGGCACTACGCCGGAATATTTATTGCAATGCGACAAAACCAAATAGCATATCATAAACTATTTCTTTCTTACTCTTTCCAATCTGCTATTAATGAAAGGTTTTTTCGGAAAATTAATCTGCCAATTCAAAAAAATTCTACATTACTCCTTTTCCCAAAACAGCATATTCAGAACGTACAGCTTTGATTCTGAATAAACTGCCGAATTGCCTGCTGTAAAAACACGCTGTTGCGCTTTTCATTATAAAAAGTTGCTCCGCACAGATTGGCGATGGCAGTATCGCTATAATACTTCTGCAAATTCCATATATTTTTCTGCGGTATCGTAAAATTGAAATATTCATTTTCTCCTCCGAATATTTATTTTTACAAATTCATTTTTGCAACGTATACATTGCAATTATATCTTTTAGACGAACTAAAATCAATAAAAAATGCAATTTATTTATTGCAAATTATTTGGTTGGAGTTAGGTCTATGGCTCAGAAAATAAAACAAGACATTTCACTCGGCAACAATATACGCAAGCTTCGAAAACAATCCCATCTCACGCAGGAGCAAGTTGTGGCCCGTTTACAACTGCAGGGCATTGAAATTTCCCGCAGTAGTTATTCACAAATTGAATGTGGCACTTATAATATCCGTGTATCAGAATTTGTTGCACTTGCTGAACTTTTTCAAG
>JAMPGS010000058.1 GCA_023663815.1 Clostridium sp. | reverse complement strand
CCAAATTGGAGCTTGCCTCCGCCGCCGCAATGGTGTAGTAGGTGGGAATGGCATACTCTACCAAGCTTAAATCAAATTCCTCCACTAACGCGCCTCTTTCCCGCAAAACCTCCGCGGCCTTTAGAACTGCTTCCCTTACCTCCCCGTCAAGGCCTTCCCCGAAGTAATCTCTTGGAATCCCAATTTTCATGCCTTTCACATCTTCTATAAGGGCGGATGTAAAATCCGTATCCTTTCGTTCTACAGAGGTGGAATCCTTGAGGTCGTGAGAAGCAATTACTTCCATAATCGCGGCGCAGTCGGCCATATCCTTACATAAAGGCCCTATCTGGTCCAAGGAAGAGCCATAGGCCACCAGTCCGTAGCGGGACACCGTTCCGTAGGTCGGCTTTAAGCCCACCACTCCGCAAAAGGAGGCGGGCTGCCGGATAGAGCCGCCGGTATCCGAACCCAGCGCATAAAAACATTCCCCCGCCGCAACCGCCGCCGCGCTGCCTCCTGATGAGCCCCCCGGTACATGCTCCGTATTCCACGGATTTCTGGTTACGCCAAAAGCGGAGGTCTCCGTGGTGGAACCCATGGCAAACTCGTCCATATTTGTCTTTCCAAGAATCACCGCTCCCGCCCTTTGCAGATTCAAAACCGCTTCCGATGAGAAGGTCGGAATAAAATTATAGAGAATTTTGGAAGAGCAGGTGGTGAGAAGCCCCTCCGTACACATATTGTCCTTGATTGCAACCGGAACGCCCGCCAAGGGCCCCGTCAGCTCCCCGGCGTCAATCATGCGCTGCACTTTGTCCGCAGCAGCAAGCGCGCCCTCCTTATCCACCGTCACATAACAGTGGTATTGCTCTTCCTTTTCCTCAATCCGCGCAAGAACCACCTCCACGGCCTCCCGCACCGCTATCTTTTTTTCCTTAATCGCCGCCCCAAGCTCTAGGGCAGTCATGTCTAATAGATTCATATCCGTATCTCCCTCACTCAAATGTTCGCGGCACTACAAACATGCCGTTCTTCTCGCCGGGCGCATTTTGCAAAATTTCCTCCCGCATATCGCCGTTTGTCACAATGTCCTCGCGAAACACGTTATTGACCGGAAACACATGAGACATAGGCTCAACGCCTTCCGTGTCCAATTCCCCCAGCTTATCAATATAATCTAGCATACTTCCCATGTCTTTCTTTGCCTGAGCCTTCTCCTCGTCGGAAAGCTCAAGCTTAGCAAGAATTCCTACGTATTCAATGGTTTCATCTGAAATGATATTAGCCATTTGCTTTTCCTTTCTGCATATGTTGATTTTTTGCTTTTATTTACTTTATCTAGGAAAATTATTGATTTTCATAAAAAATATATATATAATTTACTACTTTTAAAGACTTGTGTCCACTGGTTTATGGGAACGCTTTGAAGAAAATAGATGAAGGGAATGGAGTTTTAGTAGTTGTAACAAAAAATTTCATCTTCTTAGCAGGCTATACAAATACTTAAACTTCGGATATAATAATACAAAATATCTATCATATTCAAGAAAGGAGGCTCCCTCATGAGTTCCAAAGAGTATGCCAAAACCCTTATAGACCGAATACCTGAAAACAAAATGTACTATATCATTTCCTACCTACAGGGAGCAGCAATTCCGAAAGAAATACCCAACGCTGAAACTATTGAGGCAATGGACGAGCTGGAAAACGGCGGCGGCATGGTATTTACAGGCAGCACGGAAAGCTTGTTTGCTAAATTGATGGAGGAATAATTATGTTAAATATACGTTATTCCACCCAATTTAAAAAAGATTTTAAAACTTGCCAAAAGCGCGGGTACAAAATGCAATTATTACAGCAGGCAATTGACACTCTCCGTATTCCAGCGCAATTGCCCACAAAAAAATAAAGACCATAATTTGAGCGGTAATTATTCCGGCCATAGAGAATGTCACCTTTCCCCGAACTGGCTACTCTCTCCCGCACATCTCCCTAAGCGACTTCTCAAAAGGCGCCCTTGCAATTCCGTTTTCCGTCACAATCGCAGTAATCAGCTCGTTGTCCGTCACGTCAAAGGCCGGATTAAACACCTTCACTCCCTCCGGCGCCATGCGTTCCTTATACCACATTTCCGTCACTTCCTCAGCGGGCCTTTGCTCGATTTTAATTTCCGCCCCTGTAGGCGTTGCAAGGTCAATGGTAGAGGTTGGCGCGCACACATAAAAAGGAACGCCGTACCGCTTTGCAACGGCAGCCACCACCGAGGTGCCGATTTTATTTGCCACGTCTCCGTTTGCGGCTACCCTGTCGCAGCCCACAAACACGGCGTTGACCCATCCGTTTTTCATCACCATGGCGGACATATTGTCGCAAATCAGCGTCACGTCCACGCCTGCGCTGTGAAGCTCATAGGCGGTGAGCCTTGCCCCCTGCAAAAGAGGCCTTGTCTCGTCCGCAAACACCCGAAAATGATAGCCCCGCTCCTGCCCCAGATAAATCGGCGCGGTTGCCGTCCCGTATTTGCAGGTGGCAAGCTGCCCCGCGTTGCAGTGAGTGAGAATTCCGTCTCCCGGTTTTACAAGACTAAGTCCGTATTCCCCAATAGCCTTGCACACCTGAATGTCCTCCTCCTTTACCAGCCGCGCTTCCCTGTGCAGAATTTCTAAAATTTCTTCTACTGATTTTCCGTCCTCATGAGCTTTTCGGCATACATTGTCCATACGGTTTAACGCCCATGACAAATTTACCGCGGTAGGCCTTGCGGAATCAAGATACTCCTTTTGCGCCTTAAACCTCTCATAAAAAGCTTCCCAACTGATAGATTTTCCTTTGAAAGAGCTGTCTGCATCTTTAGAAAGCCTTTTCTCCGTATCAACAATCTCTTTGGCAAGCACATACATTCCAAAAGCCGCTGTTACGCCAATAGCGGGCGCGCCCCGCACCTTCAACAGATAAATGGCGTCCCATATCTCCTGCACCGTCCGCAGGCGGATAATTTCCGTTTTTCCCGGTAGACTAGTTTGGTCAATAATTAAAATACCGCCCTCTTTTTCGTCCAGCTCCACCGTCTCGTATTCCATAATATTTTTGTCCATCTTTTTCCCCATTTCCATATATTATCCACCAACAATGCATCTAAAGCGTAACTGCCGCGCTGTTCATGTCTTACCTATTCTCCCTGAAGCCTTTGGTCAAAACGCTTTCGGCTTCTTCCACGGAAGCTTTCCCCGTCTTTCCAGCACGTCCAGCACTGAAAAAACAACGCATAATAAAACTGCCAAAAGGGATACCGTTCTATCAATTTTAGCATTGATACGCTTTCTTCTCTTTTCCTCAAGTTTTTTCTTCTTTTTTTCCAGCTTCCGCCGCTTACGTTCGCTTTCCTGAATCTGTCCCATACATTGTCTCCTTTAGCATACTTTCAACTATACTTTCAGTTATACTTTCAATTATATTTTCCCTATTGTCCATAAAAATTACTTGCGCCAAAATTCTGCTGCATATTACTGCACGTTGATTTCCGCGAACAACAAATCAAAATCATGCTTACATGACCTTGACGACTGCCGTCCCGGCGAGAGGTCTATCCCCCCTACTTTGCAGCGTTGCAAGCTTCATGCTCTGTTGCTTGTAGCGGGGTTATTGACTTACAACACCATAACCAGCGTGCCCGCCGTTATCAGCGCGCATCCAATCAACGACTTTACCGTAAACTGCTCATGCAAAAACACAAAGGCAAGAACCAGCGTAATCACAACGCTCAGCTTATCGATGGGAACTACCTTTGACACGTCCCCAATTTGAATCGCCTTATAATAGCACAGCCATGAAGCCCCCGTCGCCAGCCCGGATAGAATTAAGAACAGCCAGCTTTTTCTGCTGATTTGCGCAATCCCGCCCTGCCCGTTTGTCAAAAACACCATAAACCACGCCATAATCACCACCACAACCGTCCTGATTGCCGTAGCTAAATTGGAAGAGACGCCCTCGATTCCCACCTTCGCCAAAACCGACGTGAGCGCCGCAAAAACCGCTGAGAGTATCGCAAATACAAACCACATGCCGTCCTCCTATTCCGCCGCTTAATTTCTACCCGTTTCCAGATTTTCAATATTTGGCCTATGAAACTTTTTCAACCTTCTGTCCATCAAGCTTTTCCTTTCAACATTTTGCCCGCCAAACTTTTCTTTCCGATATTTTATCCTTTTGTCCAGCAAACTCATTTTTCTAACATTTTATCCGTCAAACTTCTGTCCCAAGAGACAAAACTCAAATCCCCGCAAAAATGACTTCTTACTATATTATAACATTTTCCTCAAAAAATCATCGGCCAGCTTAGGCCAAACCGTCACTTCCGGCTGCGCAGCTCTCGGCGTCGCCTGTGCCTTTTCCTCCTCCGCGATTGCCTTTTGTACTGAAGCAGGCACAGTCAGCTCCCCGGATTTTATTTTTTCTTTTACCCTTACCCGCTGCTCTTCCGTGTAATCACTTTGCTTTTTCCAGTTTGCCCAATCCTCGTCGGCCAGCGAAAGCCCGTGCTCCCCGTCGGAAAAAATATGACAGGCGCAAGGCACGCCTTTTTCCCGGCAGGCCTCCATAAACATCAAGGTGTTTTCCACCGGAACCGCTTGGTCGCTCATAGTCGCCCACACAAAGCAGGGGGGCGTATTTTCCGTAACCTGCTTTTCCAGAGACATGTATTTCAGTTCTTCCTCTGAAGCGTCCTCCCCCAGCAGAGCGTCGAAAGACCCCCTGTGGGCCTTTTCGCCGGAGGTAATCACCGGATAACTTAAAATTGCCGCATCGGGCCGGTTGGAAATTTCTTTATAACCTTCCCCCTCCTCCAAAACGTCCTCAAAATGCACGCACAGGCTTGCGCACAAATGGCCTCCCGCCGAAAAACCGCACACGGCCAGCTTGTCCGCTTCCACTCTGAAATCCTCCGCATTTTTGCGGATATACCGCACCGCCCGCGAAATATCCTTTAGGGACTGCTTTTTCAAGGGCGCAAGCAGCCACGGATTGACCGTGTAAGTCAGTACAAATGCCTGATAGCCCATCTCATAAAATTTCAAGGCCACCAGCTCGCCCTCCGAGGGCGATACAAACATGTACGCACCCCCCGGCGCCACCAGCACACAGGGCCGCTTTTCCCCGTCCTCATGCAGATATGAATTCAACTTTGGCACAAAACCGCAGGCATATTCATAATGATACTCATTTTCTTCCCAAATTTTATAAACTCCCGTTTCCATAGCGTCTCCATTCCGAAACGTTCACGCGGCGGAATATACTTAAAAAGCAATTTCTCCCTATCACGCTTCCGTTCCTATACTTTACCTATATATTAGCATCATGCCGGTAAGTCTGCAAGAATATCCCCGCCAAAAAGCAATTCATGCAAATATAATTCTTGACGCTCCCTCCATGAAAACGAGGGAGCGCCGCCAACATTTTCAAACCTCCGCCAGCCTCAGCCGCTCAATAATACTCCTTTTGCACAGCCCGTGGTAACAGCACACCGGTATGATTACCGACAGCAGCGCAATCACCGGGACGCTGAGGGCCAAGGGCAGAATATGAAAGCTCCACACAAAGTACCGCATATTATGTCCAATCATATAAAGCAGTCCATAGCTCAACACATTTCCAATGGTGGCGGCCGCCGCCAAGGTCCATACGCCGTACCAGATTCCCTCCATAGCCAGCATTTTTTCAAGCTGCTTTCCGGTCATTCCCACCGCCTGCATCATGGCAAATTCCTGTCGCCTTGCAAGGATTCCGGTAATCATGGCGTTAATCAAATTCAAAATTCCTATCAGGGCAAGAATCAGCCCAAGCAGGCCTCCAACAACCAAAAACATTCGGTTTTCCGTGGAAAATTCTTTTCGGAGAGATTCCTTGGTGCTCAGCACCAGCTCCGGGTGCTCCGCCTCTATCCACGCGTTTATCTCCTCCGAAACCTGCTCGTCCGTCCCCTCCTCTATCTCCAAAAAAGCGTGGAGCCCTCCTTTTGCATAGCAGACTTCCTCAAAATCCTTTTCGCTTAAAATCATTTCCGCGGCTCCGACAATGGTGGCGCGGGGCCCCGCCGCGTAGGGAAAATCCACTACAGCCATAACCTCCACTTCTTGCTCCTTTCCGTCCTTTTTTTCGCCTAAGCCTTTTAATGTGATTTTTTCCCCTATGCTTCCTTCCACCCAGCTTGACCAATAGTTTTTTACAAGAACCGCATAGCCTCCGCTGGCAAATTTTTCAGCGTCGAAATTTCCTTCCAATATCTCTATATAAGGAAACAAATCATTGTCGGGACTAAACGACACCACCTGAACTTCCCCGCTTTCTCTCACATTTTCCATTATGTCGTCCATAAACGAGCGGCTTTGCGCCTCTTCCGTCTCATAAGAGGCAAAATATTTTTCAAATAAATTGTCGGAAAGAACTGCCATGCAGCCGCTGTTTTTCACCGTAAACACATTTTCCACGCTGGGGACATTCTCAAGATGGGAAAAGACCTCCGGCGTAATCGCCTGATAATCCCTCTCGCTGGCGGACAAATTTACCGTGGAAAAATGGCTTACCTGCATATCCGTCAATAGATAATCCCGCACATATTGGTCAAAGGAAAATCCCTTCACCAAGGCGTAAGTGCCGTTTAACAAAATTAAGCTTAAGGATAACGAGGCAATCACCAAAACCGTCTTGCGCTTATTTCTTCCCAAATTTGCCATTGCCATCCTGCCCATGGAAACCCTAGCCGACTTCTTTTCCTTCTTTTTATACTGAATATTCTCCACATAGCGCACCGCCTCTATGGGAGAAACCCTTGTAGCCAGACGGCAGGGCCTGATACAGCTTAAGTAAACCACCAGCAGGGAAAACAGCGCGGAACCCACAAAAATCAGCGGATTCACGGACACTTTTTTTACGCCTCCCGTATTTAACGCGGCGTAAACCGCCGGTAACACCCCTTTTCCCACAAACCACCCTGTCAGCAGCCCAAGGGGGATTCCCGCCGCCGAGAGCAGAAACGCCTGCCCCCGCACCATGCGGCGGAGCTGTCTGCCCGTAGTCCCTATGGTTTTCAGCAAACCGTAATAACGGATATCCGCCGTCACATTAATGTAAAAAATATTGTAAATAATCAAGTAGCCCGATAAAATTATAACTCCTAAAATCACCGCCCCCAAAAACATCGTCATGAAATCCATGGAATGGGCGGCATATCCCCAATTGACGCTGATATCGACCTCGTCCTCATTAAATCCCGCCCGGCTTGTCAGCTCCTCCATTTGGTTTTCAATATCATAGGAGGAATCAAACATCACAGACGCCGCAAGGGTACCTTCCGCATGGACAAGTCTCTTTTCATCCTGACGCTTATTATAATTTTCCTCAAGAAGCGGGACATTGGCAAGAAGCCATTTTTCCGAAATCCACAGCTCCTCGGCATGGGAAGCGTCGTTGGACTGCCAAAAGCCGCTTAAAATAAATTCTTCCTGGATGATTTTTTCGCTTCCGTCCTGCAGGTGAGTGCTGATGCGAAGCGGAACCTTTTCCCCAACCTTCAAGGGAACGCCAAGAGCCTCCAAAACCTTGCTGCTTGCCGCGCACTCGTTCATTTCCTGCGGCATCTTCCCTTTTTCCGGGTAGCTGTAGCTCCATTTTGCCATCTTGTCTTCGGCGTAGCGCACTTCCGTCTGTATGGTATTCAACTCAGGATTTACGCCAAAGCCCGCTACAATATCATAGGAAATATCCTGATAGCCGCCCGCCGCCTTTATTTTTTCATATTCTTCCATGGTAAGATACTTGTATCCGCCGTGGGAGTATGTCCCTATCTGCCGGAATGTGGCTTCCTGAAACGCGGTTATCAGGGAGCCGCCTACCGTAAACAACGCCGTAAAAAGCACCGAGGTTAGGGCGATTGCCAAAACCGCAATCAAATTTTTCCACTTTTTCTCCCGTATGGTGCGCCATGTGAGGGTGCGGATAATTTTCTTATTTGCAACATTTTTCATGCCCGGCTGCCTCCCCTCAAAGCGTTTTCTTCTTTTTGAGTGTTTTCTCCGGTCAAAATCCTCCCGTCCTCGATTCTGATAATTCTGTCGGCCATCTGCGCAATTTCCTCGTTGTGGGTAATCATTACAATCGTCTGCTCAAACTTCCTCGCCGTCACCTTGAGGAGCCCCAACACGTCTTGGCTGGTGCTTGTGTCCAGATTTCCCGTGGGCTCATCCGCAAGGATAATGGCCGGTTTGGCGGCCAACGCCCTTGCAATGGCAACTCTCTGCTGCTGCCCGCCGGAAAGCTGGGAGGGCAGGGCGTTTACTTTACTTTCCAGTCCCAGCGTCCCTATAATGGAATCGATATAGCCCTTGTCAACCTCGTTGCCGTCAAGCTGAATGGGGAACACAATATTTTCATAGACATTTAAAACCGGCACCAGATTGTAGCTTTGAAATACAAAGCCGATTTTTCTACGCCGGAAAATCGCCAGCGCATCCTCCTTCAAAGAAGAAATGTCCTTGCCGTCCACTAAAACCTTCCCCTCCGTGGGATAATCAAGCCCGCCCAGCATATGAAGCAGCGTAGACTTGCCGCTCCCGCTGGTTCCCACGATGGACACAAACTCGCCCTGCGCCACCTGCAAATCCACTCCATCCAAGGCTTTCACAAGACTTTCTCCCTGGCCGTAATATTTTTTCAGTCCTTTTGTTTCCAAAATAACCATACTGTAAACCTCCTGCTCCTTTAGCCTGTAATCAAATTCCAAATCCCCTGTCTGCATATGGCGATTTCAGGCTAAATCATTTTTTCTGAAAACTAATATAACAAAAAAGCCTTTCCTGCTTCTTTCAGAAATATAACAGTTTTGAAAGAATTAAGGGCAGGAATTTCTCCTGCCCTGCTAAACCTGTTTACCGTCCTTAATCATGTAAAAAGAAAACGTGCTTCCCTCCCCATGCTTTGATTTTACCTTCACATATCCGCCCTGCTTCGCGGCAATTTCCCGCACCAGATAAAGGCCAAGCCCTAACCCTTTTTCCTCCGCCGCTTCCCTGCTTCTGTAAAAACGCTCAAAGACTTTCGTATATTCCTCCTCGACAATCCCAATCCCACAGTCCGTCACATGAACCGCCGTAAACATCTCGTAATCGCTCACATGAATCCTGATTTCACTCTCGCCGGGGCTGTACTTTACGGCGTTATCAAGCAGGTTTACCAAGGCCTCCTCCGTCCATTTTCTGTCAAAAAAAGCTTCCCCCTCGAAAGCTTCATAGGAAATTACAATTTGCTTTAGCAAAGCTCCCTCCCGGCAGGCGCCGATTGCCGCTTCAATCATCGGCCCGACCTTCTGACGCTTTGGCCGAAGGGCAAGCGCGTCGCTCTCCAAACGGGAAGCTTTTACCAGATTGCGGATGAGAAAATCCAGCTTTTCCGACTGCTCCCTGATATTTTCTACAATGGACGAAAGCTCCGGGTCTTTTTCCTTTTCCTGAAGAATCTGAGAGTACAGCAGGATATTGGCAAGGGGCGTTTTCGTCTGGTGGGAAATATCCGATATCAGCCTTTTTATCCGTTCCTGCTCCTCGTAAATCCTGCGCTTTGACGCCACGGAGGAGGTAAGAAAACGCTTCCACTTTACCTCCAAACGCGAAAGCTTACTCTCGTCGTAATTGCCCTCCTCAAAGGTGTCGCTTATGGCGTCCTCAAGCATGGCGTCCAAGCGTTCTATTGTGCTCGTGGGTTTCTTCTTTATTTTACTTCTCACTCTTTTCCATTTTTTAATGCTATCCGTATCGTCAGACTTCACTCACGCCCTCCAAACATACCCTTTTCCATATACCGTCTGTATATGTCCTTCGCCATCTAATTTTTTAATAACTAACCGAATATACGCGTAATATCCTGATACCGATTCACTACCCGATAAATTTCGACTATATCTTTACCAATCTTATACAACACAACGTAATCGTTCCACGCTATATACTTATAATCTGTCTTAAAGCTCACCCGCTTGGACAAATCCGTCCCCAGATAAGGGTACTGCTGTATATTCTCAAACTGTCTATAAATTCCCTGCACCGTTTCCAACGCTTTATCGGCATTATCTTCTGCAATAAAATTTTTAATCGCCCTTAAGTCTTCTGCCACCAACGGGTTAATCCGCAGCTTCATCATGCTTCGCTCTCCACCGCAGCTTTCAATTCCTCCATTGTCAGCCATCCACTTCCATCCTTTACAGCTTCCTCCGCCTCATGTAATTTCACCAGTAGCTTTTTTTCCGCCTTATCATGCTCGTAATCTTCCATATCCATTACTACAAATCTTCCCCGGCCATTCTTTGTTAAAAAAACTGGCTCGCCAACCTGGCAGTTTTTTAATACTTCATTATAATTTCTTAAATCCGATACTGGTAATATGCTTGCCATAAATCCATCATTCCTTTCTAATTCAAAATATGATTTCCTTTAGATTATACTCATATATGTTGTGATAATCAACGTAAAATTTTACAGCACATTTTCAAATAAGAATAAAGGTATTTATACAAACTATACTTGAAATACCTAAAGCCCACACTTATAATATAATCAAAATATAATCCTCCGCACTCTTTTCTTTAACCGCTTGATTCATTTTCAACATCTTCCACACCGTAGACACTCACGCCCTCCAAACATACCCTTTTCCATATACCGTCTGCAGGTGTCCTTCGCCGCTTTCGTTTAACTTTGCCCGAAGCCTGTTCACCGTCACGGACAAAGCGTTTTCGTCCACATACTCCGCACCGTCCGTCCAAATTTTATCAATCAGCCGCTCCCTGCCCAGCACAATATTTTTATTTTCCACCAAAAGCTGCAAAAGCCTTAACTCCGTCTTGCTTAAGCTGATTTCTTCGTCCCCTTTTTTTATCAGCATGTCCTCGAAGCAAAAGGTAAATTCCCCGAAGCGGTAAATTTCTTTTCGTCCCTTCCCGGCGTTCTTGAGCGCCTTGTCAATCCTCGCCCGAAGCACCATAAGGCTAAAAGGCTTGGTGATATAATCCTCCGCTCCCAGCTCAAGCCCCCGCACCTCGTCCAGTTCAAAGTCATTGGCTGTGAGGATAATGACCGGAAGCTCTCCTTGATTTTCCTTTATCTCCTTTAACAAGTCATAGCCGTTTCCGTCGGGAAGGTTGATATCCAATAACGCCAAATCAAAGGGCGCGCCGCCTGCCAGCGCTTTTTGGGCTTTTTCCATATTTTCACACAAGGTAAACTTAAATTCTTCCCGCCGCAGGGCGAGCTCAATTCCTTCCCTGAGGCCTTTGTCGTCCTCGATTACCAGTACATTTTTCATTTATGTGACCTCTTTACCGCCTCATATATTTCTTAAAATTTTCCGTCTGTTTTTATTATATCATGAACCAGAGATTCATGATCGTCATTCGCCGCTCGCCGAATGAGCAAGCTCATTCTTCTCGCTAACGCTCATTATATCTTATCCGCAGTGTACACTCGAAAAACTTGCGTTTCTCGCCATATTGTACCCCTACTGCTTTACCCTGTTATTGTATAATACAAATATCAAAACATCAATGTCAACAAATATCCAATAACACTAGTTTTTATCTCGGATTGCAAAGTAAACTTTTCAGCAATTTCACGCCAAAAATCTCCATTTTTATAACATTTTCGACTTACAAGTCTGAAACTATTGATTTTTTTGAATTTTTGGATATACTAAGGATAAGAAATTTAGGAGGTGCATTATGGCTGAACTTATCAACCGCCCTGAATACCTGAAGCAGCTTATCCAAAATAAGGATGTGAATCTAGTTAAAATCGTCACCGGCATCCGAAGATGCGGAAAATCAACCCTGCTTGATTTATTCCATCAGTATCTGCTGGAAAGCGGCGTTGCCAAAATGAATATTATCCATATAAACTTGGAATCCCTGCGTTACCGAAACTTAACAGACTACCTTGCCTTTTATGATTACGTCAGCGAGCGTATTCCAAAAAACGAAAAAACCTATTTGATTTTTGATGAGCTGCAGGCGGTGAAGCATTGGGAAAAAGCCATAGAATCTTTCCGCCTTGACTTTGATGTTGACATTTATATCACAGGCTCCAATGCCTACTTGCTGTCCACGGAATTTTCCACTCTGCTTTCCGGCAGATATGTAGAAATCAAAATGCTGCCCTTGTCCTTTAAGGAATTTTTGACATTTTATGAATTTGGCTCCGCCGTTACAATGGAGGAGAAATTCCAAAAATACCTGCAGTTTGGCGGTATGCCAATCCTAAGAGAATATCAATTCAATGAAGCAAGAAGCAATCAGGCGCTGGAAGGTATCTACTCAACCGTTGTTTTGCGCGATATCCTTCAACGCAATGCTCAGGCAGACCAAGGTATGCTGCAAAAAATCATGCTGTTTCTTTGCTCTAATATCGGCAGTATCACTTCTCCAAATAGTATTGGCAGCGTGCTGTCTAATGAAGGCGACCTCCAAACCGACAAGAGTAAAAATGTCGCCGGCAAAACCGTAGCTAAATATATCGCCATGCTGCACAGCGCATTTGTTTTCTACCCTGTAGGACGCTATGATGTAAAAGGCAAACAATTGCTAAAAACGCTGGGCAAAAACTATATCATTGATATAGGCTTCCGCAACATACTTCTCGGTTACCGCGATGCCGACAGAGGGCATATTATTGAAAATATTGTATTTTTGGAATTGATTCGCCGGGATTACCGCGTTTATATCGGAAAGGTTGGCGAAACAGAAGTAGACTTCGTTGCGGAAAAACCCAATGACAAACTTTATATCCAAGTTACGGAAAGCATACAGTCGCCTGAAACCAGAGAACGGGAACTTAGACCTCTGCGCATGATACCGGATAACTATGAAAAAATTATATTATCAATGGACAGGGACTATATTAATTCTTATGACGGAATCAAATCATTATACTTGCTGGATTGGCTTTTATCCTGATACACAAATATAATAAAAAACCATGCGCCAAAAAAACAGAAGCGCCCTCGGCGCTTCTGCCTTTTCCCATGCGCCCTACAGCGCACATTTCGCTCTCAGTCAATAACCCCGCCGCAGGCAACCGGGGGTATGCCCCCTCGCCGGGCGGCGTCAGCTCTTCTTCAAAGAGCAGATAAACCTGTAACAGCCGTCAAATGCCTGCAAGCAGCCATTCACTCCATTGCCCACGAAAATAAAACAACTCCCCGCTAGCTCTTATTTATTCGCCAGCTCTACCTTAAGGCTTTCCGTCAAAGCGGGAACAATCTTATTCAAATCGCCGACGATGCCGTAATCGGCAACCTCAAAAATAGGAGCCGTCTCGTCCTTGTTGATTGCAATGATGATATCGGACTCTTCCATACCCGCCACATGCTGGATAGCTCCCGAAATGCCGATTGCAAAGTATACGTTGGGGCGGACGGTCTTTCCGGTCTGTCCAACCTGCAAATCCTTCGGCTTCCAGCCCGCGTCAACGACCGCGCGGGAGCAGCTTACCGTTGCGCCCAGCACTTCCGCAAGGTCCTCAAGAATCTTAAAGTTTTCAGGGCTTCCAACGCCGCGGCCGCCGGATACAAGAATCTTGGCGTCCATAATGTCGGCAACGTCGGAGACAGCCTTTACAATCTCCAGAATCTCAACATATTTCTCGTTGGGAGTAAATCCGGGGTTAAATTCAATTACCTCCGCTTTTCTTCCTGCCTCTCTGGGCGCTTTCTGCATAACGCCGGGACGAACGGTAGCCATCTGAGGCCGGAAATCAGGACACGCAATAGTAGCGATTGTGTTGCCGCCAAAGGCGGGACGCGTCATAAGCAGCTGATTGTGAAGCTGCTCTTTTCCCGGAATGGGATTTAACGGGAAATCGCCGATATCAAGCTGCGTACAGTCAGCGGTAAGTCCCGTATGGATTCTAGCGGACACTCTAGGGCCAAGGTCGCGCCCGATTGCCGTTGCGCCAATTAAGAAAATCTCAGGCTTAAACTCGCCAATTACGGAAGCAATTGCGTGGGCGTAAGGCTCTGTCCTGTAATCCTTCAGCTCAGGGTCATCCACAACGATAACCTTGTCCGCGCCGTACTCGGCCAGCTCGTCCACAAGCCCCTTAACGTTACTTCCCACCAAAACCGCCGTCACTTCCGTGCCAAGGTCTTTTGCAAGGTCTTTTCCCTTGCCAACCAGTTCCAAAGCAATCCCACCAAGCACATTGTCTACCTGCTGCGCAAAGACAAATACTCCTTTATAATCTTGAATATTCATTTTTAATATCCTCCATTTCACCGACAGCCTTCCAAATCAGGCGACCGGTATCATTTTGTTTTCACATACCTTGATAACTTCAATCAAATCACATGTTTTACTTTTAACTTATCAATGATATAGTTTACGGATTCCGCGGGGTCAAGATTTACCTTTTCGCCCGCTCCCTTTCTCACCTTGTCGGAAGCCTTTGCAATCTGGGTGGGCGAACCCTTAAGTCCCAAATTGGAATCCTCTACATCAACCAAATTTGCCCTTCCCCATACGGTAATCTCTGAATTGTAAGCGTCAAAAATTCCGCCGGGCGTCATATAACGGGGCTCATTTAATTCAGCAAGCGCTGTGATCAGGCAGGGCATTTTTGCCTTTAACACGTGATATCTGTCATCATACTGACGCTCAACGATTACGCTGTCGCCTTCAATTTGAATCTTCTGCGCATAGGAAATTACCGGAATTCCAAGATGCTCGGAAATCTGAGGGCCAACCTGTGCGGTATCGCCGTCGATAGCCTGACGGCCTGTGATGATGAGGTCGTACTCTAAATTACGGATAGCTCCGGCAAGGGTCTGGGAAGTCGCCCATGTGTCGGCGCCGCCAAGCACTCTGTCGGTAACCAAAATACCCTTGTCCGCGCCCATTGCAATTGCCTCGCGGAGAACCTCTTCCGCCTTGGGAAGTCCCATCGTTACAACGGTCACTTCCGCGCCGTACTGGTCTTTTAATCTAAGAGCCGCCTCCAAACCTGCCTTGTCGTCAGGATTCATGATTGCAAGCATCGCACCTCTGTCAAGCGTACCATCGGGATTAAACTTTACGCCGCCCTTTGTATCAGGTACCTGTTTAACACAAACAACGATTTTCATTGTATTATCTCTCCTTAATTATTTTTATTTTCCAACTTTTATTCTTAATAATAAGCAAATACTCGGAATACTCCGTATTCCTCGTGCGCGTTGCGCCTCGAACAGAACCCTTTTAGCCTGCCCGCGCAAGCACGGCAGCCTGCAACGTTTCTGTTCGCATTTGCTTAATCGCGGCTATTTCAACAACGCACTAGAGATAACCATTCTCTGTACTTCGCTTGTGCCCTCGTAAATTTCCGTAATCTTGGCGTCGCGCATCATACGCTCAACATCGTACTCTCTGATATAGCCGTAACCGCCGTGAAGCTGGACTGCCTTAGTAGTAACTTCCATAGCAACCTCCGCCGCGTACAATTTCGCCTGAGCCGCTTCCACAGAGTAAACCTTCTGGGTTGCCTTCGCCATAGCCGCCTTGTAAACCAGCATTTTAGCAGCCTCAACCTTGGTCGCCATATCTGCAAGCTGGAACTGGGTGTTCTGGAAAGCGCCGATAGCTCTTCCAAACTGCTTTCTTTCCTTTACATACTCGATGGTTCTCTCAAGAGCGCCCTCTGCAAGACCAAGCGCCTGAGAAGCGATACCGATACGTCCGCCGTCCAAGGTGTGCATTGCAATGCCAAAGCCCTTGCCTTCCTGTCCCAACAGGTTTGCCTTCGGGATACGGCAGTCTGTAAAGATAAGCTCATAGGTGGACGAACCGCGGATACCCATCTTCTTTTCCTTTGTGCCAAAGGTAAAGCCGGGAGTTCCTTTTTCAACGATAAACGCAGAAATCATTTTTTTGCTTCTGCCCTTTGCGTCCGTAACCACGCCTGTCACGGCAAAAATAACGTATACGTCTGCTTCCTTGCCGTTTGTGATGAAAATTTTGGAACCGTTAAGCACCCACTCGTCACCGTCCAAAACGGCCTTTGTCTGCTGTCCCTGCGCGTCTGTTCCCGCTCCGGGCTCCGTCAAACCAAAAGCGCCTAATTTTTCACCTTTTGCAAGGGGAATTAAGTATTTCTGCTTCTGCTCTTCCGTACCATAGGTCATGATAGGATCGCAGCAAAGAGATGTATGCGCGGAAACAATAACGCCTGTTGTACCGCAAACCTTGGAAAGCTCTTCCACGCACATTGCATATGTAAGAGGGTCGCAGCCCTGTCCGCCGTACTCCTTGGGAACGGGGATTCCAAGGAAGCCTGCTTTTGCCATTTTCTCAACGGTTCCTCTGGGGAAAACCTCCGTCTCGTCAACTTCCTGAGCCAAGGGCTTTACTTCTTTTTCTGCAAACTCTTTGAAAAGAGTTCTTGCCATTTCATGTTGTTTAGATAACATAAAATCCATGATATTGATTCCTCCATAAAAAGTTTAATTTGTTATTTATTTTGAATAATCGTAGAATCCAACGCCTGTTTTCTTGCCTAACTTGCCCGCGCGAACCATCTTGCGGAGAAGGGGATGAGGACGATACTTGGGGTCGCCTGTCTCATTCTGCAGCACTTCCATAATGGCAAGCACAATGTCAAGACCAACCAAATCGCCAAGAGCCAAAGGTCCCATGGGATGGTTTGCGCCAAGCTTCATCGCCTCGTCGATATCGGCCACGCTTGCGGTTCCATCAGCGTAAATGCCGATGGCCTCGTTAATCATAGGAATAAGGATTCTGTTTACAACAAATCCGGGAGCTTCCTTAACCTGAACGGGCGTCTTTCCAATTTCAGCAGCGATTCCCTTAATCTTTTCTACCATCTCGTCGGGCGTGTTCTCGCCTGCAATTACCTCTACCAGCTTCATCCTGTCGGCAGGGTTAAAGAAATGCATACCAATCATAGGTCTGTCAAGGCCCGCGCCAATTTCTGTGATGGACAAGGAAGAAGTGTTGGACGCAAACATGCAGTCGGGCTTCACAATCTCCATCAATTCCTTAAAGGTATCCTTCTTAATCTTCATGTTCTCAGGTGCAACCTCCACAATTAAATCGCAGTCCGTGCAGATGTCCTTCAAACCGCAGGTAATCTTTGCCATAACCCCGTCGGCCTTTTCCTGCGTAATTTTTTCCTTCTTTACAAGAAAATCCATATTCTTCTGGATTCTTGCCCTTCCGCCCTCGGCAAATCTCATCTCAATATCGCAGAGACATACTTCATATCCATCTGTCATTGCAAATGCCTGCGCAATTCCGGCTCCCATGGTGCCCGCGCCAATAATACCTACTTTCATTTTTCATCCTCCTATTTTATAATTTCACCTTTAACCCTAGCAATTCTTAAAGGGCTCTTTCACCTTTTCCTTATTTTTGTCAAGGAAAAACGCCATGCCGTATTTCTGATCCTCCGTCTCAAAGCAGTCGCCAAACAATTTTTCCTCGATAACGAGCGCCTCGTCCATATCCGCGTCAAGGCCGTCGTTAATAGCCTTCTTACAGTTGCGCACCGCAATGGGCGCGTTCTTTGCAATTCCGGTAGCCATCTTTTCAGCGGCGGGCATCAGCTCTTCCTGAGTGTAAACCGCGTTTACAAGGCCAATCCTGTAGGCCTCGTCCGCCTTGATGTTCCTTGCCGTGTAAATCATCTGCTTTGCCATGCCTGCGCCGACTAAACGGGCCAAACGCTGGGTGCCGCCAAAACCGGGGGTAATGCCAAGGCCCACCTCAGGCTGGCCGAATACCGCGTTGTCGGAACAAATTCTAATATCGCAGCTCATGGAAATTTCACAGCCGCCGCCAAGGGCAAAACCGTTTACAGCGGCGATTACGGGAATCGGGAAGGTTTCCAGCTTGCGGAAAACGTCGTTCCCCTTCTTGCCAAAGGCTTCTCCCTCGGCCTTGGTGAGCGTGCTCATTTCGCCAATGTCCGCACCCGCCACAAAAGATTTCTGTCCTGCGCCGGTTAAAATCAGGCATCGCACCTCGTCAAGATTTACGGCGTCAAGGGTCTGATTCAGCTCGTCAAGCACGGCTGAATTTAAGGCGTTTAACGCTTTTTCCCTGCTGATGGTGATAATGCCGTAAGCGCCTTTTTGTTCATACACGATAAACTCCATTTTTACAGCTCCTCCTTTTCTATATTTAAGCAGGCACATTCCATGCGGACCTCGCCCGCCGCCTGCGCCTATCAACGATAAGGCAGCCTTGCTTGCAGATTCTTTCTTCCGCAAAAGACAAAGTCTCCTCCGCTTTGCGGATTCTTTCTTCCGCAAAAGACAAAGCCTCTTCCGCTTTACGGATTCTTTCTTCCGCAAAAGACAAAGCTTCCTCCACTTTGCGGCCGCTCTATCGCACACGGAACTCCCGGAGCTGCTTTGAGCCTCCCCGGAAGTTCCCGTATTTTTTAATCTTCAATTTTAACGATGGTTGAGCAACCCATACCGCCGCCGATACACAAGGTTGCAAGGCCGGTCTTTGCTCCCCTTGCCTGCATCTCGTAAAGCAGGGTAACAAGGATACGGCAGCCGGAAGCTCCCACGGGATGTCCAAGGGCGATTGCGCCGCCGTTAGGGTTTAGCTGCTTGTCAACGTCAATGCCAAGCTCCTTGCCTACCGCTACTGACTGAGCGGCAAAAGCTTCGTTTGCCTCGATAATGTCAAAGTCCTCTATCTTCATGCCTGTCTTTGCAAGCACTTTCTTAGTAGCGGCAACGGGGCCGATGCCCATAACCTCAGGCCTTACGCCTGCAAGAGCGCCTGCAACATAGGTTGCCATAGGCTTAACGCCAAGCTCTTTTGCCTTTTCCTCGCTCATAACAACGATAGCGGCCGCGCCGTCGTTGATACCGGAAGCGTTACCGGCTGTTACAAATCCGCCGGGATTGATGGTGCGGAGCTTTGCAAGGCCTTCTATGGTAGAACCGGCGCGGGGGCCTTCGTCCACCTTGAACTCAACCGTTTCTTTTTTCTTCTTTACCATAACGGGAACGATTTCCGCGTCGAACGCGCCCGACTTCTGAGCCGCTTCCGCTTTCTGCTGGCTCTTTAATGCAAACTCGTCGAGCTCTTCTCTGGTAAGTCCCCACTCCTCGCAGATATTGTCCGCCGTCTTAATCATATGATAGTCGTTGAACGCATCCCAAAGAGCATCCTTAATCATGGTGTCAACCAATGTGCCGTTGTTCATTCTATATCCAAAACGTGCCTGAGGAACTGCATAAGGAGCCATGGACATGTTTTCCATACCGCCCGCTACAACGACGTCGGCGTCGCCCGCCAAAATCATCTGAGCAGCCTGATTTACGCAGTTAAGGCCGGAACCGCACACAACGTTCATTGTAACGGCGGGCACTTCAATGGGAAGCCCTGCTTTGATGGAGGCCTGACGGGCAACGTTCTGTCCCTGTCCTGCCTGAATAACGCATCCCATATACACTTGGTCTACTGCTTCGGGGGCTACGCCCGCCCTGTTTAAAGCTTCCTTAATTACAATCGCTCCAAGCTCTGCAACCGGTACTGTGCTTAACGAGCCGCCCATCGTGCCTATAGCTGTACGGCACGCTCCGGCTAAAACTACTTTCTTTGCCATTCTCTCTCTCCTCCGTTTAATTATAAACTTGCTTAACAATGATTGTTAATTTTTTATCATTGCGCACAAAAGTATTATATCATAGGGCTTTTATTTTTGCAACGGGATTCATTGCGGGATTTGAGAAATTAAAAGCTTTATTTGCCTTTTAAACACAATTTTCCCTCCTAGTAAAAAATCTGCGCAATAGGCGACGTCTCATCGATAATCAAGGTTTTGTTATCCCCAATCATGGTTTTTTTCGCCGCGTCCAGCGCGCGCAGGAACAGATAGAAATCCGCCTTTTCAGGGTCGTTGTAGGCGTCGCTTAAAATCCGCATGTACTCCGCCTCGCCCTTTGCGATAATTTCTTCCGCCTGAGCGTCGGCCTCCGACTGCATGACAATAATCTCCGCATTGGTATTATTGGAAATTTCCTTTGCCTCC